>DATIZL010000030.1:0-5711 GCA_035517115.1 Hyphomicrobium sp. | reverse complement strand
AGACGCCGGCCTGAGTAATCGAATTAGGTGAACCCCGTCGAGCCGCTTCGGCTCGCGCGGCGCCGGAGTGCGATCTCACGTGGCGCCACGCTGTCACGATAGCTTGGGCTGAATTCTGTCCAAACAGTGGGTATAGGTTTGGGGTTAGGAAGCGGGAACCTCGTCAATGGACTTTGCCTGGGCGGTCGGTCATGCGGTGATGCGCGGCGCGGCGGCAGCGCTGCTGCTGGCGTCGGCCGCGCCAGCGGCGCAGGCGAACTGGCTGGCAAGGCTCGCGCGAGACGCGGGCGACGCGGGCGCCGAGGCGACGCGCTTTGAGGCAATCGGGCTCGAGCGTGCTGCCGCCTACATCGAACGCCTGCCCGTGACCGCGAAGGGCGCAGTGCTGGCGGCCCATGCCACCCCCGAGCGACACTGGAAGTTCGTCAACCGCGAGGGCGAGGTGTTCACCGCCGGCACGCCGGAGGAGTTGAAGCGCGCCATCCCGACGCTGCTGCCCGAGGCCGCGAGCGACGGCAAGCTCGCGATCTATCTCGACGAGGACACCGTCTTCGGAGACCGCGCGCTTCTGAAGGACTTGCCCGAAGGCGCTTCCCTCTTCGTCGTCGCCGGCAAGGAGGGCTACCCGCTCGTGCGCCGCCCCGATGCCGCGCCCGATGCGCTGTCAGCCGCCGTGCGGCCGCACCTCACGGTTGCTCTTTCAGAGCGCGCGCTGTTCGAGGAGGCGGTCGCCCAGCTCGAGCGGCCCTTGAGCCGCGCCAGCATCCGCACGCTTGCGCTGGAGCCGGGCGGCCCGGCCACGCTCTCCGCCTCTCCGCGCATCGACCCGCAAACCAAGGGCGCGCTGGTCGACGCCATCGATCCCGCCGAGCTGCCGCGCGCGCTGGGCTCCGTGCGCGGGCAGACGGTGCTCATCACCGGACGCACGGAGGACAATCTCCTGCTGTTCCGGCCGTCGAGCGGGTCCGAGCAGAGCCTCAAGCTGCGCGACCTGATCGATGTGGCAACCGAGGACGACGTCAACCTCGTGGTCCTCAACGCCGAGGCGCCGCGCCAGCCGGGCGGCCGCAACTGGCTGTGGCAGCGCATCTCGGTCGACGGTCTCGATGACGCGCTGAAGCGCGCCACGCTCGGCGACTTTCTGGATGCGCTGGGTGCGAGCCGCGGAGCGTTCCAGGCCGTTGCCGCGCGCGAGGGCAGCGGCCGCGTCGTCATCCGCGCTGCCCCCGACGCATCCGGCGCCGAGCCGCTCACCGGTCTCGTCGGCGATTGGCTGTCGAAGGTGGCCTCGAACGTCACCGGCAACGTGGTCACCTCCGCGGTCGAGGTGCACGCGCGCGACGAGGCGCGCCAGTCCGAGCTCGACAACCGCATCGTCCCCTTCATCCCGGCCGACTATCAGATCGCCTATCTGCTGAGCCTCGTCGCCGGGCTCATCGGCTGGCCTTTGGCACGCGACTGGTGGGAGCGCATCTGGCCGCAGGAGCAGCGTGGCGAGTACCGCGGCGCCCTCGGCTTCCGCGCCGCGCAAGCGGTCCGTCTCGCAGCCTTTCTGACGGTGTTCCTCCCCCTCGTGGGGGTGCCGGCCTTCATCGGCTCGCTCGCCCTGCAGGTTTGGGGCGTCGTGATGCTGCCCTTCCGCTTCGTGCGCCGGCTGTCCTCGCGCGCGCCCGGCTGAGGCTTGGCAGCCATGGCGGGGCTCAAGGGTAAGACGCTGTTCATCACCGGGGCCAGCCGCGGGATCGGGCTCGCCATCGCCAAGCGCGCGGCCCGCGACTGCGCCAACATCGCCGTCGTCGCCAAGACGCAGGAGCTGCACCCCAAGCTCGAGGGCACGATCGAGACGGCGGCCGCGGAGATCGAGGCGGCGGGCGGGCGCGCGCTCGCACTCGCCTGCGACATCCGCTTCGAGGAGGAGGTGGAGCGCGCGGTGGCGGCGACAGTTGCCGCGTTCGGCGGCATCGACATGTGCGTCAACAATGCGAGCGCGGTGTCGCTCGGCTCGCTCGGCGACACGACCATGAAGCGCTTCGACCTCATGCAGGGGATCAACGCGCGCGGAACCTTCCTCGTCACCAAGGCGTGCTTGCCGCACCTGAAGAAGGCCGCGAACCCGCACGTGCTCATGCTGTCGCCGCCGCTCGACTTAAAGCCCGAATGGTTCGCCGAGCACGTCGCCTACGCGATGGCCAAGTTCGGCATGAGCCTGTGCGTGCTGGGCTTCGCCGAGGAGCTCAGAGGCGAGGGGATCGCGGTCAACGCGCTGTGGCCGCGCACGACCATTGCCACCGCGGCCATCCGCAACGTGCTCGGCGGCGAGGCGGTCGTGCGCATGAGCCGGACGCCCGACATCGTGGCGGATGCGGCCTACCTGGTCCTCTCCAAGCCCGCGCGCGGCTTCACGGGGCATTTTCTCATCGACGACAGCTTCCTCTACGCGGAGGGGGGCGTACGCGATTTTTCGCCCTACAGCGTGGTGCCCGGAGCGCCGCTCGCGCCCGATTTTTTCGTTCCCGCCGACCCTCCGCCGCCTCCGGGGGTGGTCGTCGCCAAGGTGTCGTTTTCAGATCTGTCGTCCCACAAATCTGGGCCAAAATTACCTCTCCCATAGGAGAGGTCGGCTGGAGGTGCGTAGCACGACAGCCGGGTGAGGGGCGGTGCGCTCTATTGAGGTTCTAACCCCTCACCCGCCGCTCATGCTGCGCATTTCGCGTCGACCTCTCCCTTTGGGAGAGGTGGAGTGTACTGACCGCGCAACCTTGATCGAGGGGCTGCATTGGCCGTTTGGGCGCGGGGCGCTAACATGGCGCCAACGACACCCCAAGAAGCCTTTGGTTCCTGCCTGAATGGCCACGCTCCTTCTTACACATCCCTCGTTTATCAAGCACGACACCGGACCAGGTCACCCCGAGCGCCCCGACCGCATGCGCGCCATTGACAAGGTGCTCGCGCACGAGGTGTTCCGCGATCTTGAACGCGAGGAGGCGCCGCTGCGCGAGGACGTGCGCGAGCACATCGAGCGCGTGCATCCTGTCGCTTATTTCCAAAAGATCCGAGAAAGTGCTGAGCATATCGATCACCTCTCCCATCTCGACCCCGACACCGTAATCTCGCCCGGCTCCTGGGAGGCGGCGCTGCGTGCGGTCGGCGCCGGCCTATCGGCGGTCGACGCGGTCGTGGAGGGCCGCGCCGCCAACGCCTTTTGCCAGGTGCGACCGCCCGGGCATCACGCGGAAACCAGCGTCGCCATGGGGTTCTGCCTGTTCTCCAACGCCGCCATCGCCGCGCACTACGCGCGTGCCAAGCACCGGGCGGAGCGGGTCGCCGTCGTCGACTTCGACGTCCATCACGGCAACGGCACGCAGGAGATCTTCTGGTCCGACCGCGGCCTGTTCTACGGCTCGACGCATCAGATGCCGCTGTTCCCCGGCACCGGCGCGCTCGGCGAGACGGGCGTCGGCAACATCTGGAACGCGCCCTTGCGCGCGGGCGACGGGGGCGAGCGGTTTCGCGAGGCGTTCGAATCGCGCATTCTCCCCGCGCTGCACAACTTCGGCCCCGATCTCCTCTTGATCTCCGCCGGCTTTGACGCGCACCAGGCCGATCCGCTCGGCAATCTGCGCCTCGTCGAGGCGGACTACATGTGGGTGACGGAGCGGCTCGCCGATATGGCCAAGCGGCATGCGGGCGGGCGCATCGTGTCGATGCTCGAGGGCGGCTACGATCTCACCGCGCTCGCGAAGTCGGTGGCGGTGCACGTCAAGACGCTGATGGACGTCGGTGCTTGAGTTAGGCAATCGCGGGAGGCAGCATGGATACCGCCATGGCCAAGACCAAACCCAACCACGCCGATATCAAGGACATGAGCTTCGAGCGCGCGCTCAAGGAGCTCGAGAGCATCGTCAACCGGCTGGAGCGCGGCGACGTCGAGCTCGAGGAGTCGATCGCCATCTACGAGCGCGGCGAGGCCTTGAAGGAGCACTGCGATAGGCTCTTGAAGCAGGCGGAGGCCAAGGTCGAGAAGCTCACCTTCGCCGCCGATGGGGCGCCCAAGGGCACCGAGCCGCTCGACCCGCAGGGCTGAGCCGTATTTGCAGACCAGCGCGGAGCGCTGAGCCGCTCAACTCCTTGAAAAATTGGGATCCGGCGCCGGTATCGCTCGCGCGGAACGCACGGGCAAATCTAGCCGTTGTCGCTTGGGGGATGGCCACCGGGTCTCTCTCTAAACCCGCGTCCAACTTCAAGCAGGAGAAGTCCAATGACCATTAGTGCTAAGGCGTTTGCCGCCGTCATCGCGAGCTTCGTATTGGTAGCCGGTCTCGCGGCTTCCACGGCCGATGCCTGCGGACGGAAACATTGGCGGGGTGCCGACGGCGGCCCCGTTCATGGCTACAAGCACTGGAGGCACGCGCACGCCGAGCTGAAGTAGCGTCGCTTCCATTTCTCATGCAAGTGATGTGGCCTTTCAGGGCCGCATCACTTTTCAGGGCGGCAGTACCACCGGAAAGAGCCGCGCAGGTCGTCTGAGTGGATCGAGCCCTTGCGCTTCCACTCCGACAGCGGCTGGCTAGCGTCGACGCCGAAGAAGTTCAATTTGCAGTCGCGCTTGCCCTTGGCGAGCTTGGCGCGCGCAAACCAGCTCTGGGGAATTCGCCACGCGCGTTCGTCATATATCTTCCGCAGAAGACGCAGAGGCGCTGCATCTCCTGAGGGTCAAGTCGGGCGCGAACGTGAAGCCGGGGGTCGAAATCGCGCCCCGGCCGCGCCGTGCGCTCGTAGCAATAGCCTTTCTGCATCCTGTCGTTAACGACGACGGTGCGTGTGTGCATCAGTTTGCCTCGGTTTCCGCGGGGGTTGCCGCAAAACTAGGCTAACGGGCCGAGGCGGGGGGGCAACGCCGCCCTCGCAACGACGCGCCTTTGGGGTGGCGCTGGGCCGCCAAGGCGTATAGTGTGCCGCCGTTCCTCACGGCTGTGCCAAAATTCGCGCATCCGTTGCGGGGCTTGGAGATAAGAGTTGATAAAACGGGAGAGGTACCAATGAAGTACGGCATGAAGGCTTTGGCTGCGGTTGTAGCCGGCGTCATCCTCATGGGCGCGATGGCGGCTCCCGCCAGCGCTTGCCATTGGAAGCGGCACTATTGCTGCCACCACCACCACCATCGCTGCGGGTGGTGAGCCCCGACGGTTCACGAGACTAGCGCAGCGCGGCTCCCCCGGAGCCGCGCTTTTGCTTTGGGCTCGCCCGCGTCGATTTACGCTCTCTTGCAGTCGCCGGCGTCTATGACATAACGAGGTCCCAATCGGCGCGTTGGATGCCCTCGTGGACAACTCCTCTAAGACACCGCTCCTCGACCGGGTGAAAACTCCCAAGGATCTGCGCAAGCTGCCCGAATCGGACTTGCCGCAGCTCGCGGCCGAGCTGCGCCAGGAGACGATCGAGGCGGTGTCGGTGACGGGCGGGCATCTGGGCGCCGGCCTGGGCGTCGTCGAGCTGACGGTGGCGCTGCATTGGGTGTTCGACACCCCGCGCGACAGGCTCATCTGGGATGTGAGCCACCAGACCTATCCGCACAAGATCCTCACTGGGCGCCGCGGCCGCATCCGCACCCTGCGCCAGCCGGGCGGGCTGTCGGGCTTCACGCGCCGCGACGAGAGCGAGTACGACGCCTTCGGCGCCGCCCACTCCTCGACCTCCATCTCGGCGGGGCT
>DATIZL010000029.1:0-42802 GCA_035517115.1 Hyphomicrobium sp. | reverse complement strand
AGGTGCTTGCGGATGCCGCGCGGCGACAGATCCATCACCTCACCCAGTGCCTTTTCAAGCTTGCTCTCCTCGACCTTTCCAGTGCCGTGGGTATCGACGTAGATCGACAGCGGCTTGGCGACGCCGATGGCGTACGACACCTGGATCGTACAGCGGTCGGCGAGGCCGGCCGCCACCACGTTCTTGGCGAGATAGCGCGCGGCATAAGCCGCGGAGCGGTCCACCTTGGTCGGGTCCTTGCCGGAGAAGGCGCCCCCGCCGTGCGGGGCCGCGCCGCCGTAGGTGTCGACGATGATCTTGCGGCCGGTCAGCCCGCAGTCGCCGTCAGGGCCGCCGATGAAGAACTTGCCCGTTGGGTTGACGTGCCAGATCGTCTCCTTACCGATCCAGCCCGAGGGCAGCGTCTTGCGGACGTAGGGCTCTATGATGTCCCGGATCTTGGCGGAGGACAGGTCCTCGTCGATGTGCTGGTGCGAGACGACGATCTGGGTGACGCCGACCGGCTTGCCGTTCTCATAGCGCACGGTCACCTGGCTCTTTGAATCCGGTCCGAGCATCGCCGCGCCGCCTTCCTTCTTGTGACGCGCGATGGCAAGGTCGTGCAGGATGTTGTGCGCATAATAGATGGGCGCCGGCATGAGCTCCGGCGTCTCGGTACAGGCGTAGCCGAACATGATGCCCTGGTCGCCCGCGCCCTCCTCCTTGTTCGTGCCCGGCTGCAGCGCATCGACGCCCTGCGCGATGTCGGCCGACTGCGGATGCAGCAGGATCTCGATCTCGGCCTTGTCCCAGTGGAAGCCCGCCTGCTCGTAGCCGATGTCGCGGATCGCCATGCGCGCGACATGCGCGATCCAATCCTTGGTCACGGTCTCGGGGCCGCGCGTCTCGCCGGCAATTACGACGCGATTGGTGGTGGCGAGCGTCTCGCAGGCGGCGCGGATGGCCCACGGATCGATGCCGGCCCTCGGCCCCTCGCGATAGAAGAGGTCGACGATCTCGTCCGAGATGCGGTCGCACACCTTGTCGGGATGGCCTTCGGACACCGACTCGCTGGTGAAGAGGTAGGATTTGCGCGCCACGCGGGCCCCCGTGCCTATTTCATCTTTGCGAAAAAACGCCGGGTTTGTCTCAAGCTTTGGGAACCGGGTCAAGACCGTCGCGGCCGCGCGCAGGCGCGGGCCGCAGATTCCCCGGCCACAGAACACCAATGGTTTTCAAGCAACATGGGCCCGGCCGTCACTCGGCGTCGGGCTCTCCGGCAAACGAGCGTACGAGCTCGACGATCGAGCGGCGCACACGCGGATCGGTGATGCGAGCGAACGCCTTGTTGAGTTCAAGACCCTCGCGGCTCGCCAGGAACTCCACCGTGTAGCTTTCCGGCTGCTCCGCGAAACCCTCGGCGCCGTCGCCTGCGCTCACGGGAAGCTCTTCATAGAAGAACTGGACCGGCACTTGGAGCACCTTCGAGAGATCGAACAGCCGGCTCGCGCCGATGCGGTTGATCCCCTTCTCGTATTTTTGGATTTGCTGGAACGTCAGTCCGAGATGTTCGCCGAGCTTTTCTTGACTCATACCGAGCAGCATACGTCTCAAGCGAACGCGGCTGCCCACGTGAACATCGACCGGGTTGGCGCGCCGTGAGCCACGTTCATCGGAATCGTTGTCGTCGTCCGGCGCATTTTCTCTCGACATAGACCTATTTACCTTAGCGGCACTCGGCGAGCGCCATCTGGGTTCGCAACGCGCTTTGAAGACGCTGGCCGAGGCGGAGAGGGTGCACTTGAGGCGTACCCCTCATTTTTTGACGTTATGACGGCAAGTGCCTAGCGAGGCAACAACTGAAATCTTGCCCTAGATGACTTGCCTGCGGATAAGGACAAATGCCGCGCCCGCGAAGAACAATGCAAGAGCGACGAAAGTCCAATCCCGCAACCTGACGTAGGTCGTCATGGTTAATGCTGCGGGGAGACTGGCGTCGATCGTCCCGCGCTCGTTCAAGCCCAGCATTGCGAGAACTCGACCGTGCGCATCGACCACGGCTGATACGCCATTGTTGGCCGCGCGCACGAGCGGAAGCCCCTCCTCGACGGCGCGCACGCGCGCCTGATGAAAGTGCTGCCAGGGGCCGGCGGTCGCGCCGAACCAGCCGTCGTTGGTAACGTTGATCAAGAGGCCGGGCCGCTCGGAGCCCTCGACCACGGAGGCGGGGAAGATCGCCTCGTAGCAAATGAGTGCGGCAACAGGCGGCAGGCCCGGTATCGTTAACAGCGGCCGCGGCGAGGGGCCGACGGAGAAACCGCCACGCCAGTGCGCGAGCTGCTCCAGCCCGATCGTCTCGAGCGTGCGCTGGAACGGCAGGTACTCGCCGAAGGGCACCAAGTGGATCTTGTCGTAGACCGTTTCGAGCTTGCCGTTCTGCCCGAACACCATGAGGCTGTTGTAGCCCTCTGGCGTGGCGCTGAGCCTCAGCTCCGGGTTCTTGAGGCGCAATGCTCCCGAGATGAGCTGCGTTCCCGGCGGCAGCATCTCGCCGATCGCGGATAGTGCCTCCGGGTGCTGCAGCGGCAGAAACGGCATCGCGGCCTCCGGCCAGATGACATGCGTGATGCCGGCAAGGTCATCGCGCCGCCCCGACGGGTCGCGCCGCGACAGATCGAGTTGATCTTTGAAGATCGCGCCCTGCTTCTCCGCGCGCCATTTATCCCGCTGCGGCACGCTCGCCTGCACGATGCGCAGGCGAATGCCATCGGCAGTCGGGTCGGATCCGTCCGCGAGGCGCCAGGCGCCAAACCCGTAGAGAAGGATGAGCGGTACGACCGCGATCGCGGCCGCTAAGGCCAGTGTGCGCGTGCGGCCAGGACCCGGCCCAGCGTCGGCCGCCACCACCAGCGGACTGGCGAAAATCACGACCGCGAGGATGGTCAGCCCGTAGACGCCGAACAGCGAGGCCGACTGCATCAGGGCGAGCGGCGAGGTTAGCGCGTAGCCGAGCGTGTTCCACGGAAAGCCCGTGAGGACATGTCCACGCAGCCATTCGGCCACCGACCACGTCAGCGCGAGCACGATCACGCGTGCGAGGCCCGGCGCCCATAGGAGCCGCGCGACCCCCGCCGCGGCCCCGGTGAACAGGGCAAGGCCCGCAGGAAGCATCGTGACCGCGAACGGCAGAAGCCACGCGAATTTTTCCGCCTCGACGAGAAACGCTTCGCCGACCCAGAACAGGCCGAACACGAAATAGCCGAAGCCAAACCACCATCCAGCGGCAAACGCGCGGGCGGGAGCGCTGCGGCGGAGAGACCGCGCCGGGCCGGGCAACGCTTGCGATCCGTCGATGAGCCAAACAAGAACGGGGAGCGTGCCGAACAGCACCGGCCATAAGAACAGCGGCGGCATGGCAAGCACCGAGAGGCTGCCGGCGAGAAAGGCCGCAGCGAAGCGCCGCCAGCCGGAGAGCCCGGCAACCTTTGCCGCAAACACGCTCAACCCGCCGGCGGACCGGCCTGCGTCTTCGGCAAGCGCGGTCCAAGTGGTGCGCGAGACCCCCACGGCTTCCCTCACGCTTTTTCCGGTTCGGTGGACGTTACGGCCGGGGAAGGGGCGGGCGCCGTGCCGAGCGGTTGATGAATCCTGACCTTCTTCAGGCGGCGCGCATCCGCGTCGAGCACCTCGAGCTCGAGCCCGCTCGGATGGCGCACGAGCTCGCCGCGCACCGGCACGCGCCCCAGCAGCGCGAACATCAGGCCGCCGAGAGTGTCAATGTCCTCAGCCTCGTCGGGCCGCAGCAGCTTCATGCCGAAGTGCTCCTCGAGCTCCTTCACCGGCGTACGCGCGGAGGCGACGAGCCCGAGCTTGGGATCGATCGAGATGTAGGCCGCCTCCGCTACGTCGTGCTCATCCTCGATGTCGCCGACGATCTGCTCGACGAGGTCCTCGATCGTAACCAGACCATCGGTGCCGCCGTACTCGTCGACGACCAGCGCCATGTGAATGCGCGTCGTCTGCATGCGAATGAGCAGGTTGGTCGCCGGCATGGAGGAGGGCACGTAGAGGACGGGCCGCCGGATCTTGGCGACCGTGATGGGGCGCGACAGGTCGATGCGACTGATATCGAGCGGGGGCGGCTTGTCGTCCGAAGCGGTCTCGGCTTTCACGGGCGCATTGCCGACGACGGAGATCGGCGCATTGAAGATTTCGCCTGCCGCCTCACGGGTGAGCCAGCGGAACAGATCCTTGATGTGGATCATGCCGCGCGGGTCGTCGAGTGTCTCGTTGAAGAGGGGAATGCGCGACACGCCTGCCTCGCTGAACATCCGCAGCAGCTCCGACAACGGTTCGTTTTCGGCTAGTGCGATGATGTCCGCGCGGGGCACCATGATGTCGTCGACGCGCAAGCCACCGAACCGCAACAGCCGGCGCAGCATCTCGCGCTCTTCCGTCGAGAATGCGGCATCGCCTTCGGGCTGCTCCTTAAGACCCGCTTCGACCATCTCGCGCAGGCTTGGGGAGCGCAGCCCAAACCGGCCGAGCAGCGCGGAAATCAGGCTCTGCGTGCTCGCCCCCGCGGCGGCAGCTGCTTCGCCCGCGGAGCCCGGATCGTCCTTTTCGGCGGTGTAGTCGGAGTTCGTCATGACGGCGCCAAGTCGCTCCCAGCGTAGGGATCGGCGACTCCAAGTTTAGCAAGGATGCGCACCTCAAGGGCCTCCATGACCTCGGCTTGAGCCTCGGTTTGGTGATCATAGCCCTCGAGATGCAGGAGCCCATGCACGATAAGGTGCTGCAGATGATCGACGAGGTGCACCCCCTGCTCGCGCGCCTCGCGCGCGACGGTCTCGGCGGCGAGCCCAATGTCGCCGAGGAAGCGGGTTGGCTCGTCCGAGGCGGGCGCCGGAAACGACAGCACGTTGGTCGGCGCCGCCTTGCCGCGATAGGCAGCGTTTAGCCTCGCGATCTCCGCATCCGAAGACAACGCGATGCAGGCCGATCCCCCGTGCAGCTTAAGCTCGGCAGCGACCGCGTCCGCGGCGGCGTTGATGGCGACAATCAGCGCATCGAGCTGCGGCCAGTCACCCGCTTCGTGCACCACGTCGACGCTCAGGCCTATCGGAGGCTCGGAACATTCGGACGCGCGCGCTTCGCCCTCGCAGGCATTGAGGCTCGGTGCTGGCGCTAATCGAGGCATGGTGTGCTATTTCGACCGTTCCTGAGACCGGTCGTAGGCTTCGACTATACGCGCGACGAGGTCGCGACGCACGACGTCGGAGGCACTGAAACGGATGGCCTCGATGCCCGGCACGTCGCGCAGAAGCGCGATGGCCTCGTCGAGGCCCGACTTGATGCCGAACGGCAGATCGACCTGACTCGGATCGCCGGTGACGACCATCTTGGAGTTCTCGCCGAGCCGGGTGAGGAACATCTTCATCTGCATCGAGGTCGTGTTCTGCGCCTCGTCCAAGATGACGTACGCGTTGGCAAGCGTCCGGCCGCGCATGAAGGCGAGTGGCGCGATCTCGATGACGCCCGACTCCAGATCGCGCTCCACCTTCTCGGGCGGCAGCACGTCGTAGAGGGCATCATAGAGCGGGCGCAGGTAGGGATCGACCTTCTCGCGCATGTCGCCGGGGAGAAAGCCCAACCGCTCACCTGCCTCGACCGCCGGGCGCGAGAGGATGATGCGCTCGATGAGCCCGCGCTCCAGGCAATGCGCGGCGTAAGCGACCGCGAGGTAGGTCTTGCCAGTGCCGGCCGGCCCGATGCCGAACACGAGATCGGTCTTCTCCAGCGCGCGGATATAAGCGCTCTGCACGGGCGTGCGCGCCTTGACGACGCGGCGGCGAGTGGCGATCTGCGCTTGCCCGTCGGCAGGAGCCGTTTCCTCGCGCGCATGCCGGATGAGGCCGTCGAAATCGCCCGCTCCGATCGTCTCGCCGGCGACCACGCGCCCATAGAGCTGCTCGAGCACGCCGCGCGCGAGCTCGCAGGCAGGTTCGGGACCGTTGAGGATGACGACGTTTCCGTGCGCGTGCGCCTCGATCCCGAGGCGGTCCTCTATCAGCGCCAAGTGGCTATCGAACTCTCCGAGGAGGCGCGTCAGGTACCGGTTGTCCTCGAACGGCACCACGATGCGCCTGTTGGCGACCGGGACCTTGGTGGGCCTCCCCGGTCCGGAAACCGGGTTCCCGCGAAATGCTGCCAATCGGTTCTCCCGACGTCGATCGCTTCGAATCGTCACTGCTCGTCGCTTAGCCTAGCACACTGTCCCCAATGCCCAACCGGCCCCCGATTCGGGAGCCAATGCCGTGGTTAAAGGCCTCTCAGAGCGGGCGTATGACACCGGCTAGACTATTGGGACCGCAAGCTAAAATTTCAACGGGCAGGATGCGGCCGAGCTGCTCCGAAGGCGCCTCGGCATGGACCGCTTGCAGGTAGGGCGAGCGGCCGACGAGCTGGCCCGGACGGCGCCCGGGCTTCTCAAAAAGCACGGGCAGCGTCCGCCCCACGCAGCGGCCGTTGAAGGCCGCCTGCTGGGCGTCGAGCAGGTTCTGCAGCCGCGCCAGGCGGTGCGACTTGCGCACGTCCGGCACCTGGTCGGCGAGCTTGGCGGCGGGCGTTCCTGGCCGGGCGCTGTACTTGAATGAATAGGCCTGCGCGAAACCAACCTTCTCGGTCAGGGCCAGCGTCTGCTCAAACTCATCCTCCGTCTCGCCGGGGAAGCCGACGATAATGTCCGTAGAGAGGGCAATTTCAGGCTGCGCGGCGCGGATGCGGGCGACGAGGTCGAGGTACTCTTCCGCCGTGTGCTTGCGGTTCATGGCCGAGAGGATGCGGTCGCAACCGGCCTGAAACGGCAGGTGCAGGTAGGGCATCAGCTTCTCTTCCTCGGCGTGCGCCGCGATCAGGTCGTCGCTCATGTCGCGCGGATGGCTCGTCGTGTAGCGCAGACGGTCGAGCCCTTCGATACCGGCCAAGTGGCGGATGAGCCGCGCGAGCGACCATGCGCCGCCGCCCGGCGCCTCGCCATGATAGGCGTTGACGTTCTGGCCAAGTAGCGTGATCTCGCGCACGCCGCTCGCGACGAGGGCGCGAGCCTCACGCTCGATGTCGGCGACGGCGCGCGAGTACTCCATGCCCCGCGTGTAGGGCACCACGCAAAAGGTGCAGAACTTGTCGCAGCCCTCCTGCACGGTAAGGAAGGCAGTGGGGCCGCGTGCGGGGGCGCGCGCCGGCAATGCCGAGAACTTGTCCTCCTCGGGAAAGTCGGTGTCGACGAGACGTGTGTTCTCGCGGCGAGCACGCCCGATGAGCTCCGGCAGGCGATGGTAGCTCTGGGGTCCGACGACGAGATCGACGACGGGAGCGCGCGCGATGATCTCGGCGCCTTCGGCCTGGGCGACGCAGCCGACCACGGCGACGAGGGTCGAGGCCCCCGAAGCGGCACGCTCCTCCTTCAATTCGCGCACGCGGCCGAGTTCGGAATAGACCTTCTCGGCAGCTTTCTCGCGGATGTGGCAGGTGTTGAGCACGACGAGGTCGGCATCCTCGATGCTGGCCGCCTGCGCGTATCCCTGCAGCGCCAGCGCCTCCGTCATGCGCTCGGCGTCGTAGACGTTCATCTGGCAGCCATAGGACTTGATGAAGACCTTGCCGGCGCGCGCGGGTACGGGGGGCGAGGCCGCATCAACGCCCTCGGTCCCGTTGCTCGGCTCATCCGTCAAGCGGTCGTCCATTGCCCTTGCCGCGCTCAGTGGATTTGGCGCCGGATGCCAGCATTCCGGCGTCGATTTGTCCAGCGTGCGCGGGGACCGTAATTGCCGCGGGCGCTCAAGTCCATTTGGCGCCCTGGCTGGCGGCCGACCGGGGCCGCGCTGGCGCTGCGACGATAGGCGCCACAACGGAGAGCGGCTCCTGCGGGCCCCGTGCGCGCAAGATCCTCACCACGTGCTCGCGCACCTCGGCCTCGCTGCGGCGGGCAAGGTCCTTGCGGTCGGCAAAGCTCGACAGCGGCACCGCCGTCCCGACGCGAATGCGCACGTCGAGGGGGCCCGATTTCAGCAGGTTCCAAGCGTGCGAGCGCATCTCCATGTCGCCATACCAGCCGACGAGAGGGCGGTCGGCCCGGCCGAGCGGGATGCCGTGCAGGCGAGTGTAGACCAGCGACAGCGTCTGCACGACGGCGTCGGGCGCCTCGCGCTCGAGCGCGCCTGAGGGCTTTGCCGCGGCAAACAGGGAGGTCATGAAGGGCAGCACGCGGTTGCCGTCGCTCGAAGTCCCTTCCGCGAAGAGCACGATGGTGTCGCCGTCTTCGAGCCGCGACAGGATCTCGCCCGCGGCCTCCCCGACGGCAGATCGCCTGGCGCGGTCGACGAACACGGAGCGCTGAAGGCGCGCGAGCGCGGAGACGAAGGGCCAGCCGCCGACCTCCTTCTTGGCCACGAACGAGACGGGGGCGACTGCCGATAGCACCGGGATGTCGAGCCAGGACGTGTGGTTGGCGACGAGCAGCACGGGCCTATCGCGCGCGACCTCGCCCTCGAGCTCGATGCAGATGCCGAGCAGCCGGCATACGCGCTTGTGGTACCAGTTGGGAAAGCGGCGGGCGGCGCTCGTGTTGAAGCGCAAGAGAGCCGCCTGCACGGGCATCAAGGGAACCGTCAGCGCCAAGAAGCCGGCGAGAACGGAACCGCCTCTCATTGCGCCCATGTCGTATCTCCGCACTGCCGCTATTTCTTTGCCGCCTTCACGCGGACGCCATACAGCTCCAGACGATGGCCGACGAGCTTGAAGCCGAGCTCGCGCGCAATCCGCTCCTGCAGAGCCTCGATCGACTCGTTGCGGAACTCGATGACGCGCCCGCTTTCGACGTCGATCAAGTGATCATGATGCTGGCCTGAAGCTTCCTCGTAGCGCCCGCGCTTATGGCCGAAGTCGTGGCGCTCGAGGATGCCCCTCTCCGAGAACAGCTTGAGCGTCCTGTAGACGGTGGAGAGCGAAATGCGCGGATCCACCTCGTTGGCGCGGCGGTAAACTTCCTCGACGTCGGGGTGGTCCTTGGCGGAGCCCAGCACGCGCGCGATGACCCGCCGCTGCCCAGTCATGCGCAGGCCTTGCGCCGCGCACAGCTGCTCGATGTGGGAAGGATGGTCCTTATGGGTGTTGGGCATGAAGCGGCCGATCAGCTCACGCTCACTCAGGCTTTATATGGGGCCGTTGGCTGCCCGTCCACCAGCCGGATCGTGCGGGCAGGCTAAAGGGTAAGCGCCAGGACGAGAGCGTCGACCGGCTGGGCACCCGCGCGCGCGTAGTAGCCCTTGCGCCGCGCGTCGACGGTAAAGCCGAGGCTCTCGTACAGCCGTTGCGCCGCAGTGTTGTCGGCCGCCACCTCGAGGTACAGGCGCTCCACCTCGGCGCGGCGGGCGGCACGGATGAGGCCCTCGACCATCTGCCGGGCGATGCCTCGGCGCTGCCACTCGGGCGCGACCCCGATCGAGAGAATCTCCGCCTCGTCCGCCGCAATCTGGCCAATCACGAAACCAGCGACCGCCTTCGGCTCGCGCACCTGAGCGATGAACGCGGCGGCGGCCGGATGCTCGATCAAGCGGCCGATGCTTTCGGCGTCCCACGGCGGATTGAACAGGCGCGCATGCAGCGCGGCAATGTCGGGCACCCGCTCGGGGCTCGCCCACAGCAGGCTTAAGTTGCGGGGGTCGACCGGGATCAAAGTGGCAGGGGTCATTGCTGGGCCCTCGCGATCGATTTCCCGTCCTGCGGTTTGGCGTCGGGCGGCCGTAGGTAGAGCGGAACGAGGGGAGCTTGGCTGGCGGAAAGGTCGAAGGCCATGCGCGCCAACGCCGCGGCATCGGGCAGGAGATGGGGTAGCCGCGCGGTTGCCCTGCGCCCGGCACCCGCGGCGGACGCGGCAACCGCCTCGGCCGCCGAGCCCACGACGATGAGGGGCTCTTGACCGATCCGGCTCGCGTTCTCGACGGCGAGAAGCTGCGGCGGCGTTTTGGGCTGCAAAGCGCCCGCCCCGAATAGTTGCACGTAGGCCTGGCCGCGACGCGCATCGGCGGCCACCGCCAGGTCGGCGTCTTGCGGCAAAGAGCCGAGCTCCCGCCTCGCCACGTGCGCCATGACGGCGAGGCTCGACGCACCGACAGTTTCGATGCCTGTCACGAGGGCAATCCCGCGCGCCGCGGCGACCCCGATGCGCGTTCCGGTGAAGGTGCCGGGGCCCACGGTCACGGCGAGGCGACCGATGTCGCCGAATGTGACGCCTGCTTGGCGCATCACGTCCTCGATCATCGGCATGAGCCGCTCGGCGTGTCCCGTTTCAAAATGCTCGAGCGCACGCGCGAGCTCCACGACGCCCTCGCCGCGCGACTGCGCCACGCAGACGGAGCACGCGTCAAAGCAGGTATCGAAGGCCAACACGTTCATGGCTGCCAGCCTATACGCAGCGTGCGCCACATTTTCCAGCCCTTAAGGGCAAGCGCCAGAAAGGGATTTTCAGACGATTTCGGCCATTTCTGCGAATGTAAACCGCGGCGAGCGCGGCTTTACGCCGGACCAGTCGCCATAGCCGAGATTGCACAGAAAATTCGACCTTACGCTCGTGCCGGCGAAAAACGCCTTGTCCACGCCGGCATTGTCAAAGCCCGACATCGGCCCGGTGTCGAGGCCCAAGGCCCGCGCTGCAATAACGAGGTAGGCCCCTTGCAGGGTGCCGTTGCGGAAGGCCGTCTCCTTGATCTTCTCCGGCTGCCCGGCATACCAGCTGCGCGCGTCCGTATGCGGGAAGAGCTTCGGCAGGTGCTCGTAGAACTCCAAATCGTAGCCGACAATGGTGCACACGGGCGCCTGCATCGTCTTCTCGCGATTGCCCTCGCTCAAGTGCGGCTTTAAGCGCTCCTTGCCCTCCTTCGATTTCACGAACAGATAGCGCGCCGGCGAGCAGTTGGCGCTGGTCGGCCCCAGCTTGAGCACATCTATGAGGCGGTGCAGGAGCTCGTCGGGCACCTCCTTTTGCTGCCACTTGTTGTGGGTGCGGGCGTCGATAAAAATCGTGCGAAGGGCAGCTTCGTCGATAGCTTGCGGCATGAGGGCTCCAGCGGCGACGGTTCGGCGCCATGCTAAGCGAAAACCCCGCCTTTAGGGCGGGGTTTCGCAGTTTGTCGACGCGCCAAGATGGATGCGTGCCTCAGGCGGCCCGCACCTCCTGCACCTCGGGACAGAAATGGCGCAACAGGTTCTCGATGCCATGCCGCAGGGTCGCGGTAGAGCTCGGGCAGCCGGAGCAGGCTCCGCGCATGTGCAGATAGACGACACCGTCGCGGAAGCCGGAGAACGTGATGTCACCGCCGTCCTGGGCGACCGCGGGGCGCACGCGCGTCTCCAACAACTCCTTGATGGTGTCGACGACGGCCTGGTCCTTGGGATCGTAGGACGCCGCGGCGGCATCGCTGGCCCCCTCCTCGGCGAGGAGGGGCGCGCCCGATACGTAGTGCTCCATGATGGCGCCGAGGATCATCGGCTTTAGGTGCTGCCACTCGACATCGCCCTTGGTCACGGAGATGAAGTCCGAGCCGAAGAAGACGCCGCGCACGCCTTTGATGTCGAACAGGCGCGCCGCGAGCGGAGAGGCGAGCGCCTCGCTCTTGCTGGTGAAGTCGGCGGTGCCCTCGGCGAGCACGGGCTTGCCGGGAATGAATTTCAGCGTCGCGGGATTGGGCGTCGCCTCGGTCTGAATGAACATCGCGTCCGCGTCTCCGTCTTGGGCGCCGGCACGGGTACCGTCGTCAGGGCCACCCTAAGATAGGGGACATGGATTGCAAATTCGAGGGCTTCCTTCAGGCCAGGGCCTGAATATCGGCGAGTTCCAAGGTCCCGGGCACGATGGTGACGGGGATCGGGAAGTTTCCGGCCGCTGAGCCCGCGGCAAGCGAGGAGACCAGCGGCCCTGGACCCGCCGGGTCGTTCGAGGCTCCCAGCACCAGGAGGGCGATATCGTCGTCCTCGTCGATGAGCTTGCGGATCTCCTCGGCCTTGGTCCCCTCACGGATGATCTCCTCGCAGGCGACACCCTCGAAGCCCGCGAGGTTAAGCTTGCGGCGGAACAGGCGGAACAGCGCCTTGGCCTTGGTCGTCTCCTCCTCGACCTGCTGCTGGCGCACGTTGATCCAGTGCTGGAACTCCTGCGGGACGATCACATAGAGCATGACGATCGAGCCCGAGGAGCGCTGGATGCGGCTCGCGGCGAAGTAAAGGGCGCTTTCGACCTCCATGCTCTCATCGACGATGAGCAGGAACTTGCGAAAGTGCCCGGCCTCGAAGGAACGGCGCTTCTTTTTCGAGCTCATGCGTACATGCTGCCATGGGGCGGCCCCGCCCACAACAAGAGGTTGACCCCAGCCGCGCGGAAGCTCACGCACGCACGAAGCCGACGACGTCCTTCACCTCATCAAGGATGGGCTTGGCGATGACGCGGGCACGGGCGGCGCCGTCGGCGAGAATGCGGTCGATCTCGGAGGGGTCGCTCATGAGGCGCTTAACCTCCGCCGTGATCGGCGCGAGCTTCTCAACGCACAGCTCGGCGAGCGCCTTCTTGAAGGCAGAGAACTGCGAACCGCCGAAGTCCTTGAGCACGTCCGCCTTCGACTGGCCCGCAAGCGCGGCGTAGATGCCGACGAGGTTCTCGGCCTCCGGGCGCGTCTCGAGGCCCTTCTCCTCGGAGGGAAGCGGCTCGGGGTCGGTCTTGGCCTTCTGAACCTTCTTGGCGATCGAGTCGGCATCGTCGGTCAGATTGATGCGCGACAGGTCGGACGGGTCCGACTTCGACATCTTCTTCGTCCCATCGCGCAGGCTCATCACCCGCGTCGCCGGGCCCGTGATGACCGGCTCCGGGAGGGGGAAGAAGTTGCCGTCCGCGTAGCCGGCCTTCTCGATCCACGGCTTGAAGTCGTTGTTGAACTTTTGCGCGATATCGCGCGCGAGCTCCAAGTGCTGCTTCTGATCGTCGCCGACGGGCACGTGCGTCGCCCGGTAGGCGAGGATGTCGGCCGCCATCAGATTCGGATAGACGTAGAGGCCGACGGAGGCGTTCTCGCGGTCCTTGCCCGCCTTCTCCTTGAACTGGGTCATGCGGTTGAGCCAGCCGAGCCGCGCGACGCAGTTGAAGATCCAGGCGAGCTCGGCGTGCGCGGACACCTCGCTCTGATTGAAGAGGATCGAGCGCTTCGGGTCGAGGCCCGCGGCAATGTAGGTCGCCGTGGCTTGCCGGATCGCGGTCTTGAGCTCGTCGGGGTCCTGCCACACGGTGATCGCGTGCATGTCGACGACGCAGTAGATGCACTCGTGCGTCTTCTGCAGCGCGATCCAATTGACCATGGCGCCGAGATAGTTGCCGAGATGCAGGCTGCCCGTCGGCTGCATGCCCGAGAACACGCGCTCTTTGAACTTCATGAGATCCTCTTTTAGGGGCGCGTTATGGCGTGGCCGAAGGGAGCGCGCAAGACGCGACCGCCTCTATAGCGGCCCCGGCGGCAGCGTTTTGCGCGTGAGGAAGCGGCGTAGCTGCTGGAAGTCGAGCGCTCCGATCGCAAAGACGGCGATGACGTAGGCGATGAAGCCGGCGGAGCAGAGCACGGTCAGCGCGACAGCGCGAGTGAGCTCCCGCGTAGGCGGCTCGAAGCGGGGCCCGAGCGATTCCGCAACGAGCCACAGCACCACGCTCATGATGATCGTCGCCAGCATGATGCGCGGCAAGGACCGCCGCAGCCGCTTGTCGGTGACGAAATACCCGCGCTTAGCGAGGGTCGCGTAAAGGAGACCGGCGTTGAGCCAGCCGCCGAGCGTCGTCGCCACCGCGATGCCGAGGTGCGGCATCCACCCCAGCGCCTTGAACACGAAGAACAGCACGATTGAGCCTATGGTATTCGCGGTCAGGCTTATGGTGGCGTAGATCATCGGCGTGCGCGTGTCCTCGCGAGCGAAGTAGGCGGGCGAGAACACCTTGATCAGCACGAAGCTCGGCAGCCCGAGCGCGAAGATGGCGAGCGCCCAGGCGGTCGCGGGCGTGTCGGCGGCGGTGAAGGCACCGCGCTGGAACAACGCCGCCACGATGGCGGTCGGCACCACGGCGAGCGCCGCCGCGGCGGGCAGCGTCAGCAGCATGGCGAACTCGAGCGAGCGGTTCTGGCTGTCCATGACGGCTTCGTGGTTCTCCGTGCGCAGGTGGCGCGACACGTCGGGGAGCAGGACCACGCCGATGGCGATGCCGACGATGGCGAGCGGCAGCTCGTAGAGGCGGTCGGCGTAATAGAGGAAGGACACCGCGCCATTCTGCATCGATGCGATCACCGTGCCGATGACGATGTTGAGCTGGGTGACACCGCCGGCGATCACGCCCGGGATGCCGAGCGCAATGAGGCGGCGCACACCTTCGGTCATGCGCGGCCAGCGCAGCTTCAGCCAGATGTCGTTGCGCCTCAGGCCATCCATCAGGAGCCAGAGTTGCAGGATGCCGGCCGCAAACACGCCCCAGGCCTGGATGACGCCGGCCATCGGCTCGTTCTGATAGCCGAGCGCCATGCCGACGAACGTGGCGAGCATCATGACGCCGTTGAGGACAATGGAGACGGATGAGCTCTCGATGAACTTGCCGAACGAGTTGAGCACGCCCGACATCAAGGCGACGAGCGACATGCACAAGAGGTAGGGCATGGTGATGCGTGTGAGCAGCACCGCGAGGTCGAACTTCGCGGGCGTCTCGCTGAAGCCCGGCGCCAGGCCGTACATGAGGAACGGCATGGTGATCTCGGTCACCACCGTAATCGCGAGGAGAATGAACACGAGCCCCGCCATCGCCTCCTCGGCGAAGGCGCGTGCTGACTCGCGCCCCTCACCCTCGAGCCGCTTGGCGAACAGCGGCACGAAGGCGGCGTTGAAGGCGCCTTCGCCGAACAGGCGGCGGAAGAGGTTGGGAAAGCGGAAGGCGACGAAGAACGCGTCGGCGACGGCGCCGCTTCCCAGAATGGCAGCGATGAGAATGTCGCGAAGGAACCCGAACACGCGGCTCAGCAACGTGAGGCCGCCGACGGTCGCGAAGGAGCGGTAGAGCTTCATGGGCGCTGAGCGGTAGCGGAGGGAGGTTGCGAGAGCAAGGACTTAGCAGGTCATCGGGCGTCTTTCCCTGTGGTGCTGTGCCCGCGTTGACATCGCAGGGGGGATCGCCGACAAGATCAACGTCTCGGGGAGGACTTAAAGCGCATGTTTCCGCTCGGTGACGACGACTCGCAACGGCGCACGACCCCCTACGTCACCTACGTGCTGATCGCCATCAACGTGCTTGTCTTCCTGCTCGAGCTGCAAAACGGCGACGAATTCATCAACCAGTGGGCGTTTGTGCCGCACCGCTTTGCCGAGGACCCGGCGGGCCAATTGCCGACCGTCTTCAGCGCGATGTTCATGCACGGAAGCTGGCTGCACCTCGGCGGCAACATGCTCTATCTGTGGATCTTCGGCGACAACGTCGAGGACAGCTTCGGGCACCTGAAATACCTGCTGTTCTATCTGCTCGCCGGCATCGCGGCGACCTTTGCCCAGTTTGCCGCCCTTCCCGCCTCGAACGTGCCCAACGTCGGCGCGTCCGGTGCGATTGCCGGCGTGCTCGGCGCCTACATCCTGATGTTCCCGAATGCGCGCATCAACGTGCTGCTCGGCCGCCAGGTCGTCGCTATGCCGGCGATCATCGTGCTGGGCTTCTGGATCGTGCTGCAGCTCGTGAGCGGTGTCGGCTCCATCGCGACGACGAGCGCGGACGTGGGCGGCGTCGCCTACATGGCGCACGTCGGGGGCTTCGCCGCGGGCTTCCTGATGGCGTTTCTGTTCCGCCCCCGCGGCGGCGACCCCCGCCTCGGGGCTTGATACGCCGGGCCTGAGACTAATGCTCCTCATGGCTGCCTTGAACGGGCCGCTCTTTTGCCCGAGAATACACGAGGGCCGGGGGGCTGGGCGGTGAGACGACGACCATGATTCGCCTGGCAGTTCCGATTCTATTGCTCCTGCTGGTGCTCATCGGGGCCGGGGCCTTGATGCTCACGGGCTCCCTGCATATCCCCGAGGCCACGCACAAACCGGCGCCGGCCAAGGAGCGGCAGGCCGCGGCAGCCAAGACTGAGCTCCCCTCTCTCGGCACCGCCATTCCGGGCTCCAAGCAGTCCGACACAAGCGCCTCCTTCGACGTGGCGCGCATCAATCCCAACGGCACCTCCGTTTTCGCCGGTCGCGCCGAGCCCGGAGCGAGCGTCACTGTCCTGGGTGACGGCAAGGCGCTCGGCACCGCGCAAGCGGATGAGAACGGCGAATGGTCGCTTGCGACGGAGGAGAAGCTCGCGAGCGCCGACCCCAAGCTCGAGCTCAAGACCAAGCCGGCCGCGGAGGTTCGCAAGGAGCGCGAGGAGCAAGCCAAGCTGGCCGAGCGCGCCCCCGAGCCGCTTTCGCCCGCACAGGGGCCCCATTCCGCCAACGCAGTGACCTCCCACCTGCTGAAGAACCTGGAAGGCATGGTGAAAGAGGCGCGCGCCAGCGAATCGCCGCCCGCAACCCCAGCCAGCGACACCACCCCTGCGACCGTCGGCGGGGCACAGGCTCCGAGCGAGGCCGGCGTGCGCAAGTCGGTTCCCGTGCCGATCACCTTCATCTTCAACGAGGCGACCCTGACGGAGGACGGCAAGAAGGCCGCTGCGCTGCTGCTCGAATACCTGCGGCTCAAGCACTTCGCCAAGGTGTCGCTCACCGGCCACGCGGACGAGCGCGGCACGGACGAGCTCAACATGAACCTCTCCAAGGAGCGGCTCGATACCGTCGCGCACTATCTGAAGGCGGGAGGCTTCAACGGCGAGCTCGAGCTCATCCCCAAGGGCAAGCGCGAGCCCTTCGCGGGCGTCGTGCGCAGCGAGTATCCGCTGGAGGAACTCTACCAGCTCGATCGGCGCGTCGAGCTCGTCATCACCCAATAGCCGCGCTTAGGCCTTGGCCGCCGGCTCCGCAGCGAGCTTCCCGGGAGCACCCTCGAGCACCTTCACCAGCTGCTCGCGGATCGCCGACTGGCGCTGCTCGCCCGTGATCTTCTTCCCCGTCAGATCGGTGACGTAGAACACGTCGACCGCCTTCTCGCCGAAGGTGGTGATGTGCGCCGAGGTTATGTCGAGGAACAAGTTCGACATGGTGCTGGTCAGCTCATAGAGCAAGCCTGGGCGGTCGCGCCCCGCCACCTCGATCACCGTGAACTGATCCGAGAGCGCGTTGTTGACGATGACCTCGGGCTCCACCGTGAACGCCATGACGCGCCGCGGCGGTGCACCGCGCGCCGCCATCAGATCGCGCATCCAGGCGTCGCCGCGCAAGAGACGCTCGATCATGTCGCCGATCCGGCGCCCGCGGCGCAGCTCATCCTCGTCCTCCTTGAACTCCCGGTTCAAGAGGAACGTGTCGAGCGCATAGCCGTCGCGGGTGGTCATGATGTGGGCGCCCGCAATGTTGGCGCCGGCCGCCGCGCAGGCGCCCGCAAACAGCGCAAGCAGGCGGGGATGGTTGGGCGCGATCACGGTCAGCTCGGTGATGGCGGTGAACGCATCCGTGGTCGTCTCGGTGGCGAGGTGCAGGCCTTCCTTCTCCGCCCGCTTCAGGAGCTTTGCATGCTCGACCTGGCGCTCCGTGTCGGTGCGCATCCAGTAGTCCGGATAATGGCGCTCGACGAAGCGCTCGACCTCCTCGGGCGGCCAATCGACGAGCTTCTTGCGCAGCGCATCCTGCGCCTCGGCGACCCGCTGGCTGCGCTTCACCTGCGTGTGACCGCCCGCTACGACCGGCTCCGTCTCGTAGTAAAGCGTGCGCAGTAGCTGGCCCTTCCAGCCATTCCACACGCCGGGGCCGACGGCGCGGATGTCGGCAACGGTCAGCAACAGCAGGAGCTTCAGCCGCTCGGGGCTTTGCACGACGTCAGCAAAGTCGCGGATGGTCTTGGGATCGGAGAGGTCGCGGCTTTGCGCGATGTTGCTCATCGCCAGGTGCTGCTGGACGAGCCAAGCTGCCGTCTCGGTCTCGGCTGCGCTCAGGCCGAAGCGGGGACCGAGCTTGCGCGCCACGCGCGTGCCGATGAGCGAGTGATCCTCCTCGTGGCCCTTGCCAATGTCATGCAAGAGGGCGGCAACGAAGAGAGCGCGGCGGTTCTGGATGGTCTTGATGATTTCTGTCGACAGCGGCAGCTCGCGCACGGCCCCCCCGCGCTCGATGTCCGTCAGCATGCCGATGGTGCGGATCAGGTGCTCGTCGACGGTGTAGCTGTGATACATGTTGAACTGCGTCATGGCGACGACACGACCGAACTCAGGAATGAAGCGGCCGAGCACGCCAGCTTCGTTCATGCGGCGCAGCGACATCTCCGCACCTGCATCCCTGGTCAGCAGCTCAATGAATATGCGGTTCGCGTCCGGATTTGCCCTGAGGTCGTCGTCGATGAGCCGCAATGACTGACGCAAGAGCCGGATCGCATCGGGATGCAGGAACGAGTTGGCTTGGCTCGCTTCGGCGAAGAAGCGGATGAGGTTCACGGGATCGCGCTTGAATACGTCGGGATCGGCGACGTTCAGGCGGTCGCTGTCGATGCGGAAGTCCGTGCGGGTGCGCAGCTGCCGGCGCGCCTTCCAGTTGAGAGGACGCAACAGCCGGCTCAAGCCCGGAGAAGTCTTGAGCTGCTGCATCTCGAGCGCGGTGCACAGGATCGTCGTGAGGTCGCCCACGTCCTTGGCAACGAGGAAATAGTGCTTCATGAAACGCTCGACCGCGAGCAGGCCGCCGCGGCTGTGGTAGCCGAGCTGCTCGGCGAGCCACGGCTGCACGTCGAAGGACAACACCTCCTCAGCACGGTTGTTGGAGAAATGCAGATAGCAGCGGATCGTCCAGAGAAAGTCCTCGCAGCGGCGGAAGGTGGCGACCTCGTCGGGCTTGAAGACGCCGGCGGCGACGGTCGCTGTGCCCACGCCCTGGCCGTAGAGGTATTTCGAGAGCCAGTGCAGCGTGTGCAGGTCGCGTAAGCCGCCTTTGCCATCCTTGATGTTGGGCTCGACCTTGTAGCGGCTTTCGCCCGCTCCTTTGTGGCGGGCATCGCGCTCGGCCATCTTGGCGTCGATGAAGCCGCGTGCGGTGCCTTCCACGACCTCGGTGCGGAAACGCTGCTCGAAGCGGGCATAGAGCTGTGCATCACCGTGGATGAGGCGGGCATCGAGCAGCGAGGTGCGTATCGTGGTGTCCGCGGTGCCGAGCTTGATGCACTGGTCGACGGTGCGCGTCGCATGGCCGACCTTGAAGCCCAAGTCCCACAGCACGTAGAGCATATATTCGGCGACGCTCTCGCCCCAGGGCGTCTGCTTGTAGGGGAGCAGGAACAACAGATCGATGTCGGAGTAGGGGGCGAGCAGCCCGCGGCCATAACCGCCCGTGGCCACGATCGCCATACGCTCGGCATCCGACGGATTGGTCGCCCGATACACGTGCGCCGCCGTGTAGTCGTAGAGCACACGCACGAGCTCGTCCTGGAACGTCGACAGCCCCGCCGCGCAGCGCCGGCCGTTGCCATCGGCCTCGAGCCCTTTCCGGGCGGCGTCCCGCGCGGCCGCCACAAGCGCCTTCAGGCGGAGAATAAGCGTGGGCCGTGCCTGCGCCGCATCCCCGTGCGCACGGAAGGCCGCGCTCAGCTCCTCGCGCAGCTCGCGCGGGTCGAAGTAGGGGGCTGATTGCTGAATCGCTGTGTCCATGGCGCAGAATGTAGGCCAGCTTCCGCCGCAGCCTAACTACGTTTCCCCTAATTTTCGCGTTCCGGGTCTTTATTACCGCGCCGCAGCGCCTTCAGCCGGTAGAGAGCGTCGAGCGCCGCGCGCGGGCTCATATCGTCCGGGCTGAGCTCGTCTACGGCCTTTTCGACGGCTGAGGGCCCGCCCGGCGCGGGAACCGAGGCGCGGGTTACCGCAAACAAAGGCAGCTCGTCGAGCGCATCGTTGCGCGCATTCTTCTTGCTGTCCGACTTTTCGAGTAGCGCCAGCACCTCGCGCGCGCGCTCGAGGACGGGCGCCGGGAGCCCGGCCAGCTTTGCCACCTGAATGCCGTAGGAACGGTCGGCGGCGCCGGGCTTCACCTTGTGCAGGAACACGATCTCGTCGTGCCATTCGCGCACGTCCATGGTGACGTTGGCGACGTTGGAGAGGCGGCGCCCGAGCGCGGTCAGCTCGTGGTAGTGGGTGGCGAACAGCGTGCGCGCACCGACCGCTTCGTGCAGGAACTCCACCGTCGCCCACGCGATCGATAAGCCATCGAAGGTCGCGGTCCCGCGGCCGATCTCGTCGAGGATGACGAGCGAGCGGCGGCTCGCCTGATTGAGGATGGCGGCCGTCTCCACCATCTCGACCATGAACGTGGAGCGGCCGCGCGCGAGGTCGTCGGAAGCCCCGACGCGGCTGAACAGGCGGTCGACCGCGCCGATCACCGCCGAGCGCGCGGGCACGTACGAGCCCATCTGCGCCAGCACGGCTATGAGCGCGTTCTGGCGCAGGAACGTCGACTTGCCGGCCATGTTGGGCCCGGTGACAAGCCAGATGCGTCCGCCGTCGCCTTCGCCGCCACCCAAAACGCAATCGTTCTCGATGAAGGCGCCACTCTTGGCGGCCGCAAGCGCCTGCTCGACGACGGGGTGGCGGCCGCCGCGGATCTCGAAGTCCTCGCTGTCGTCGACGAGGGGGCGCACGTAGCCTTGGCTGCGCGCAAGCTCGGCGAGGCCAGCGGTGGCATCGAGTTCAGCCAACGCGGCGGCGACCTCGCTCAGACTCCGCTCCTCGCGCTCGACCGCCTCCGCCAGCTCCGCGAACACCTCCTGCTCGAGGCTCAAGGCGCGCTCGGTCGCCGACGCGATGCGCCCCTCCGTCTCGGCAAGCTCCGGCGTTGAGAAGCGCACGGCATTCGCCATGGTCTGGCGGTGGCGGAACTCGGCGGTAAGCTTGCCTTCGAGTAGCGGCTTGGCGTTCGCCTGCGTCACCTCGATAAAGAATCCGAGGATGTTGTTGTGCCGCACCTTCAGCGACTTTACGCCGGTGCGCTCGATGTACTTCGCCTCGAGGCCGGCCATGACGCTGCGGCTGTCCTCCTTGAGCCGGCGCGCCTCGTCGAGCTCGGGCCTATAGCCTTCGCGCACGAAGCCGCCGTCGCGGCGCAGATGCGGCGGATCATCGACAAGCGCCGCTGCGAGCGCGGCGTGGAGCTCGTCGGGCGCGGCGCGCAAGCGGCCCGCGATGCGGGACAGCTCTGCCGGCAAGCCCAAACCGTCGCCGTCGGACGCGAGAAGCCCGGAGACGCTTGTGGCGGTGGCGAGCGCGTCGCGCACGGCGGCAAGATCGCGCGGCGAGCCGCGCGCAAAGGCAAGGCGCGAGAGGGCGCGGGCCAAGTCGGGTGCGAGGCGCAGGCAATCGAGCAGATCGCGGCGCAGAGCCTCCTGATCGACGAGAAAGCCTACGGCATCGAGGCGGGCATCGATCTGTTTCACGTCGCGCAAGGGGCTTGCGAGACGCGCCGCCAACTCGCGCGCTCCGGCGCCCGTCACCGTACGATCGATGGCGCCGAGCAGGCTCCCCTGCTTCTCGCCGGCGGTTGAACGCGTGAGCTCGAGGCTTGCGCGGCTCGCGGCATCGATGAGTAACAGGGTATCGGATCCCGATCTCCGCGGCGGCCGCAGCACCGGCTTGCGCCCGATCTGCGTCAGCTCGACGTACTTGAGCAGCGCGCCCGCCGCCGCCAACTCGGGCCGGGTGAAGCCGCCAAAACCGCCGAGCTCGGCCACCTTCAACTGCTGCTTCAGCGCAGCCTCGCCCGCGAGACTATCGAAGAAGGCGGTCGGCACCGGCGTTGCGGCAGCGCCGGCAGCCTCGATCCAACGCGTGAGCCAAGCGTCGCCGAAAAGAGCATCGCTCAAGATCACCTCGCTCGGAGCAAGACGCGTAAGCTCGCCCGGCAAATCGGCGCCTTCGATCTCGCCCATCTCGAACTCGCCGGTCGAGATGTCGAGCGAGGCGAGCGCCAGCCTCGCGTCCACCGGTGCCTGGCCGGCAGCTCCCGCCCCAGTGAGAAACAGGGCCGTCAAATAATTGCGCGCCTTCGCATCGAGCAGCGCGTCCTCGGTGAGCGTCCCCGGCGTCACGAGCCGCACGACGTCGCGCCGCACCACGGCCTTGGAGCCGCGTTTCCTCGCATCCGCGGGATCCTCGAGCTGCTCGGCGACGGCAACGCGATGGCCTGCGCGGATAAGCCGCTGGAGGTACTCGTCGGCGCGGTGGACCGGCACGCCGCACATGGGGATGTCCTGCCCCAGGTGCTTGCCCCGCTTCGTCAGCACGATACCGAGCGCGGCCGAGGCGACGACGGCGTCGTCGAAGAACAGCTCGTAGAAATCGCCCATGCGATACCAGAGCAGGCAGTCTGGATTGGCGGCCTTGATCTCCAAGAACTGCGCCATGGAGGGGCTTGCTTCTCCGGGCGGCGGGGGAGGCTGAACCGGCTCGGCGGGCGCGGCGATGCCGGCCGGCTCGATCCGCGGCCCTGCCTCTTTTGCTCGTGTGCGCTTGGCTGCCACGGTCCCCGCCTGTCCCAACCCTGACCCCTTTAGAGCAAGATACTGAGCCGGAAAACCAGCTCAAGGGCGCAGGGCACGGGAAAGAAATGACCTTGCGCAAGGCGCTGTTAATGCTTGCTCGATTGTTTCGTAAGGAGCCGCGCCTTATGGTGCAGCGTCCACAAAAGCAAAAACCGCGCAACCGATGACGACAAGCAGAGGCTCCAAAGCCGCACAAGCCCGATTCACCGAGCAGGAAGCCCTTCAGTTCCACGCCCAAGGCAAGCCCGGCAAGCTCGAGATTACGCCGACTAAACCGCTTGCTACCCAGCGCGATCTGGCCCTCGCCTACTCGCCCGGGGTCGCCGTGCCCGTGCACGCGATCGCCCAGGACCCGTCCACTGCCTATGACTACACCAACAAGGGCAACCTCGTTGCCGTGGTGTCGAACGGCACTGCCATCCTCGGCCTCGGCAACCTCGGGGCGCTCGCGTCAAAGCCGGTGATGGAAGGCAAGGGCGCGCTGTTCAAGCGTTTCGCCGACATCGACGCCATCGATCTCCTCGTCGACACCGAGGACCCCGATACGTTCATCAACTCGGTTCGCTACCTCGCGCCCTCCTTCGGCGGCATGAATCTGGAGGACGTCAAGGCGCCCGACTGCTTCATCATCGAGCAGCGGCTCAAGGAGCTGCTCGATATTCCTGTCTTTCACGACGATCAGCACGGCACTGCCATCATCGCCGCGGCTGGCCTTCTCAATGCGCTCGAGCTCACCGGGCGCGACTTGAAGAAGTTCAAGCTCGTGGTCAATGGCGCCGGCGCCGCCGGCATCGCCTGCCTCGAGCTGTTGACGGCCATGGGCATGCCGAAGGCGAACGCTCTCCTGTGCGACACCAAGGGTGTCATCTACCAAGGCCGCAAGGAGGGCATGAACCAGTGGAAGTCCGCTTACGCCGCCAAGACCAAGGCCCGTACCTTGGCCCAGGCGATGGAGGGCGCTGATGCCTTCTTCGGACTGTCCGTCAAAGGCGCCGTCACCCAGGACATGGTGCGCTCGATGGCGGAAAGGCCGATCATCTTCGCCATGGCGAACCCCGATCCGGAGATCACGCCGGAGGACGTCGCCGCCGTGCGCGACGACGCCATCGTGGCGACGGGGCGGTCCGACTACCCGAACCAGATCAACAACGTGCTGGGCTTCCCCTTTATCTTCCGCGGCGCGCTCGACGTGCAGGCCTCCACCATCAACGACGCCATGAAGATCGCGGCTGCGGAAGCGCTCGCCGAGCTTGCGCGCGCCGAGGTGCCGGACCAGGTCGCGGCAGCCTTCCACGGGCGCCGGCCAACGTTTGGCCCCGAGTACATCATTCCCGCTCCGTTCGACCCGCGCCTCATCGTCAACGTACCCACCGCCGTCGCGAAGGCGGCGATGGATTCCGGCGTCGCGCGAAAGCCCATCGTCGACATGGATGCCTACGTCGCCCGCCTCGGCGGCCGGCTCGATCCCATGGCCGGATGGCTGCAGTCGACGTTCAGCGCCGTGCGCGGCGACCCCAAACGCGTCGTCTTCGCCGAGGGCGAGGAGCCGGCGGTGATCAAGGCCGCGCACTCCTACTTTACGCAGGGCTTCGGCCAGCCGATCCTGATCGGCACCGGCGAGATCGTGCGTGAGCAATTTCGTGCGCTCGGCATGGTCATGCGGCCCGAGTACGAGCTCGTCGACATCCGCAAGTCGCCGTACCTCGAGGAGTTCACCGACTACCTCTACGCGCGTCTGCAGCGCCGCGGCTATCTGAAGCGCGACTGCATGCGGCTCGTCCTAAACGAGCGCAACGTGTTCGCCGCGCTGATGGTGGTGCACGGCTATGCCGACGCACTCGTCTCCGGCGTCACGCGCAACTGGACCACGGTGTTCAACGACGTGCAGCAGGTCATGGATGTCGAGCCCAACCGCAAGGTGATCGGCGTCTCGCTGGCGCTTTTGCGCGGGCGCGCCGTGCTCATCGCCGATACCAGCGTCAATTCGATGCCGAATGCCGAGCAGCTCGCCGACATCGCGGTGGAAGCCGCGCGCGCCGCCCGCAACTTCGGCATCGAGCCGCGCGTGGCGCTACTCGCCTACTCGACCTTCGGCCAGCCGCGCGACGAGCGCTCAGATCAGGTGCGCGAGGCGATCCGTATATTGGACGAGCGCCGCGTCGATTTCGAGTACGAAGGCGACATGGCGGCCGACGTCGCCCTCAACCGCGACCTCATGCGGCATTATCCCTTCTGCCGCCTGACCGACACCGCGAATGTGCTGATCATGCCGGCCTTCCACGCCGCCTCGATCTCGACCAAGATGCTGAAGGAGCTCGCCGGCGCCACCATCATCGGGCCGATCCTCGTCGGCCTTTCGCACTCGGTGCAGATCTGCTGGTTCGGCGCCAAGGACACCGACATCGTCAACATGGCGGCCATCGCCGCCTACGACGCAACACGCTAGCGCCGTCCCGCCTGCCCTGCGAACCCATCAGCGTCTTGCGACGATCTCCAACGACGCATTAGCCGTTGCCAGCGCGCGTTTTGCATCCCCGCGAATAGCTTGCAGGGAGGCAATCGCGTCGTCCACGAACCGGTCGATGTCTGTGTCCGTCGTCAGATGGGGGGAGATTGCGAGATCGGCAGACCGGCTCAGCGCGCTTGATTTTACATAGACCTGCACGTTGAGAGGCAGTGGACGAAGCTCATCCTCACCGCCGATGAGATGGAAACCGAACCTTCCCTTGGTCTCTTGGATCATCATTGATCGGCCTCCAATCGATCCGCAGCCAACACGGCAGCCGATGCGCCGCCGTTATTGACGGCGCACCTGCCGCACGGTGGGGTGACGGCCTCTATCACCACCGCCCTGTGTTATCGCCGGTATGTCGAACCCGCTAGGTTCAAGCCGCCAGATGGCCGGCCCCATGCTCGCCGGTCGACCAGATCGCGAGCACCAGCACCGCGATGCCGATCAACACATGAGTGAGCATCGGCGCGGCCGCGGCGTTGAAACCTAGTACCCACGGCGAGATCACGAGCCAGGCGCCCAACACGCCGCTGATCCACTCCTCCCAAGTCTTGAACGCAAACAGCGCCAGGAGTGCCATCACGGCTATGACTGCGCCTACGACATGGGCATTAAACGCCACGGTCTGCTCTGCGCCGAAGCCGAACAGCCAGGGCGAGAAGAACAGCACCACGCCGAGCAAGAAGTTCAGGGAGTCCTGCCAATAGGCAAAGAATCTTTCCGTCGTCGTCATTTGCCAACCTCCATCGGTCGACATTGCGCGGGCACAAGGCGCGCCCGCTTTTCTGAAGTTGATTTAAGTATTCGTGGGAATCATTCAAGGCTGCGAACACTCGTCTGAAGAATAACCCGCGATGAATATTGCGATGCAGCAATATTTTCGGCTCTCGCCGTTGCCGCCTGACTTGATCCTGCGCAGCCGGATTCTTATCTCGTTCTGGTAGCGATTGCTCTCGCCCAGCTACCAGCACGGAAGAGGTCGCGCCAATGAATGCTCGCCTCCCCTCCTCGGCTTCTGACCACTCGGCAGTCCGGTTTAAGGACGGCGCCGTAGAGATAGATGCGTCCATTGTTGGCGCCGGGCTGGGGTTGGAGCCGCACAAGGTTTTGGATCTCATGCGCTCAAATGCCATTACGAGCGTATGCGAGCACGGCATCGATGACGACGCGGGCCGCTACCGGCTTACATTCTTTCACAAGAGCCGGCGCCTTCGCCTGATCGTCGACGAGCGCGGATGCGTCGTTCGTCGCTCCACCATCGATTTTGGAGATCGGCCTATGCCGGTGCGAATGCATCGGATCGTTGAGTAGCGGGCGAAGTCATCCGCATCTGCGAGGTGACGTCAGATGATGACGATCAGGCATGTGCTGGGCCAGAAGGGCCACAACGTACACGGCATCGATCCAGACGCGACCGTGTTCGACGCTCTCAAGCGGATGGCGGAACATAATATCGGGTCGTTGGCCGTGCTGGAGAACGGAGCTCTCCTCGGCCTCATCACCGAGCGGCATTACGCGCGTGAAGTCGTCTTGAAGGGGCGAACGTCACCGGGAACGCGCGTGCGGGAAATCATGTCAACGAGGGTCGTCTTTGCCCGGCCTGAGCAGACGGTGGAGGAATGCATGGCCATAATGACCGCGAAGGCTGTGCGGCATCTGCCGGTGCTCGAGGATGGACATCTCGTTGGCCTCGTTTCGATCGGCGACATGGTGAAGAGCGTCATCGCCGATCAGAAGTTCACCATCGAGCAGCTCGAACATTACATCCACGGCCACCGCTAACGCGGCATTGGCTCAATTCCAGCAGAGGAGGTCTGCCATGAAAGTCAGAGAAGCGATGCACAGAGGTGTCGAGTGGGTTGCCCCAGACACACCGGTGACGGAACTCGCGAGATTGATGCGCACTCGCGATATAGGCGCCGTTCCGATCGGAGAGAATGACCGCCTGATTGGAATGGTCACCGACCGTGACATTGTCTGTAACGGACTGGCTCGAGACGGCTTCGACACGCAGCGTGCAACCGCACGCGATGTGATGACACCAGGTATCCATTGCTGCCGCGAGGACGATGACCTCTTAAAGGCGGTGAAGCACATGGAGAGCCTGAACATCCGCAGGTTGCCCGTGATCAACAAGAGCAAACGGATGGTCGGGATTCTCTCTTTAGGTGACATCAGCCACTCGGCGCCCAATGACTTGCTGACCGAATGCGTAAAGAGCGTCGCGGCCCATCACCACTGAGCTAGTGAGTGGCTCGCCAGGACGCAGCTGTTGAGTTCGCGGCCTAGTCCATCGCCAGGATCATGTTGCGCACGAGCGGGTAGATCTGCCCCTCCCAGCGCCGGCCGCTGAACACGCCGTAATGGCCGACGCCGGCCTGCATGTGGTGGCGTTTCATATGTGGCTTCACGGAAGCGCACAGCTCGTGCGCCGCTGCCGTCTGACCGAGCGAGCAGATGTCGTCGCGCTCGCCTTCGACCGTGAGGAGCGCCGTCTTGCGGATGGCCCTCAGCTCGACCGGGGCGCCCTTGAACGCGAGCTCGCCCTTGGGCAAGCGCGCCTCCTGGAACACCCAGCTCACCGTCTCCAGATAGAACTCCGCCGGCAGGTCGAGCACGGCGAAGTACTCGTCATAAAAGCTCTTGATGACCTGCGCCTTCTCGTGGTCGCCGCGCGCCAGATTCTCGTAGAGCTCCTGGTGCGCATTGTAGTGCCGGTTGATGTTCATCGACACGAACGCGATGAGCTGCACGAAGCCCGGATAGACGCGCCGGCGCGCGCCCTTGTACTTGCGCGGGACGCGCGCGATGAGGTTGCGCTCAAACCACTTGATCGACTTGCTCATCGCGAGCTTGTTGACCTTGGTGGGGTTGATGCGCGTATCGACGGGCCCCGCCATCAAGGTCATGCTCAGCGGCTGCGCGGGGTTGCCGTCGCCGGCCATGACCGCCGCTGCCGTCAACGCCTGCACGCACGGCTGGCATACGGCGACGACGTGGGCGCCGGGGCCCAGCGCTTCGAGGAAACGGATGATGTAGGCGACGTAGTCGTCGAAGCCGAAGACGCCATCGTCGAGGCCCACGTCGCGGCCATTGTGCCAGTCGGTGATGTAGACGTCGTGGTCGGGCAGCAGTGTGCGCACGGTTGAGCGGAGCAGCGTCGCGAAGTGGCCCGATAGCGGCGCCACCACCAGCACCCGCGGCTGCGCGACGCTGACGTCCTTCTTGAAATTCAACAGCGTGCCGAAGGGCAACTTGAGCTTCGCCACTTCGGTGACCTCAACCTCGCGGTTGCCGACCATGACGGACTTGATCCCGTAGGCGGGGCGCACGTGGGTCAGCCCGGCCCGCGCGATGAGCTCGTAGGTGGCGGAGAGGTTGCGGACGGGGGGCACGTTGGCGAGGCTGCCCCACTGGCCCAGCAAGGCGAGCGATGACCGGGCCATCGTCTTGGCGGGTTCGATGAGGTCGGAGCGGGCTTCGTAGGCGAGGTAGAGCATTAACGTCTCAGTCCACAGGCCACCCCGGCAGCCCTTTCCGGGCTGCCGCCTGTTGTGCGCCGCACAAAAGCTAGTGCATCCTTAGGCGATCCGCGAGTATTTTTTGCGATCTCTGCCGAAGGGGGACTAGCACGCATGGCAAAGGCGGTACTGACGATCAGCAGTAAGAACTATTCCTCTTGGTCCCTGCGCGGATGGCTGCTCTGCAAAATGGCGGGGCTCGAATTCGAGGAGGAGGTGCTTTCGTCCGACGACCCGTCGACGCGAGCCGAGCTGCTGTTGCTGTCGCCCTCGTTCCTAGTGCCGTGCCTGCGGCATGAGGGCGTCAAGGTCTGGGATACGCTGGCGATTGCCGAATATCTGGCCGAAATCAAGCCTAAGGCGCCGCTGCTGCCTCAGGACCGGGCCACCCGCGCGCATTGCCGCGCCGTCTCCGGCGAGATGCATTCGGGATTTCATAACCTGCGCTCGGCGCTGCCGATGAACCTCAAGGCCCACTTCCGCGGCTTTAGGGTTTGGTCGGGGGCCCAGGGCGACATCGATCGCGTCGTCGCCATCTGGCGTGAGTGCCTCGCGACCTACGGCGGCCCCTACCTGTTCGGCGAGCTGTCGCTGGCGGACGCCATGTACGCCCCCGTGTGCACGCGCCTCCACACCTACGACGTCAAGCTCGATGCGACCTGCGCGGCCTACCGCGACACGATCCTCGAATGGGCCCCCATGCTGGAATGGACGGCAGCGGCCAAGCTCGAGCCCGAGGAGCTGGAAGAGCTCGACGTCGAGTTCTAGCTGCAACCATCAGTAGCACTAGCGTCCCGCCAGGAGCATGGGGTGAGCGGAGCCGTCCCGGCTCCTAGCCTTCGCGTGCCCAGCAATCGTCAGACTGCTGCCAGTGCGCCGCGAGATATCGGCGCGTATTGACGCAAATCAATTACGCCGGCATTTCGAGTTGGTCATAAAATCGTGCCAATCTGGAACATCTATTAGGATGTGAGCTGTCGGCAACGGGCGCCAACTGCGACTTATTCGTAAATTTCAGATTTGTAACCTTAATTTGGGTTGCGGTTAACCTTTTCTTCAGGTTGATTAAGGTCCGCTTAACTTTAGTGGGGTTTGCCAGTGTTGCTTGGAATTTCTGATAAGCCGACGCCGGATAATAAGCCCAAGGTAAATGGCCCTCAAGAGCCTGACTTTATCCGCGAGCGCATCAACGATTATTACGTCCGCCGCAAGGTAGACCTCTGGCAGGGCAGGCATCCCCTACAGGGGCGCTCGCCGCGCCCCGGCGACCTTAAGTTGCGCAGCAATGACTACCTTTGCCTCGCCGCTCATCCGCACATCATCGAGAGCGAGATTGCTGCACTGCGGGAGGGCGGCCACGGCGACTCCGTCTCCCGCGTATGGGTCCATCACGAGCGTGATGCCATTCGCGAGTTCGAGCAGCGGGTGGCTGCGCTCATGCAGGCCGAGGACACGGTGCTCTGCTCCTCCGGCTACACGGCCAACGTCGGCCTCATACAGTCCTTCGCCGCCAAGGGCACGCCTGTCTATCTCGACATGAAGGCGCACATCTCGCTGCACGAGGGGGTGGTCAGCGCGGGTGCCACGCCAATCGCATTTCGGCACAATGATCCTCAGTCGCTCGATCGCGCGCTTAGTGTGACGGGGCCGGGGCTCGTGGCCGTGGATGGCCTCTACAGCACCGATGGCGACATCGCGCCGCTTGCCGAGCTCGTCGAGGTTTGCGAACGCCACGGTGCGGCATTGATCGTGGACGAGACGCACTCGTTCGGAACGCAGGGACCGGGCGGTGCCGGTCTCGTGGTGGCGGCGGGCCTCATTGAGCGCGTGCATTTCCGCACCGTAGGGCTGTCGAAGGCGGTTGCCAGCCGCGGCGGCATCATTGCCTGCTCCAAACGCAACGCCGAGTATTTCCGTTACGAATCGCTACCCGCGATCTTTTCGACGTCCGTGATGCAGCACGAGGTTGCCGGTTTCTCCGCCGTTCTCGACATCTTTGAAAGCGAGGAGTGGCGCCGCACGCGCTTGCATGCCAACCACGCCTACCTGAAGAACGGCCTCGACGCGCTCGGCTACAACGTCGAGGCGTCGAAGACGCAGATCATCGCGCTCGAAGCCGGCGACATCCGGCAAACGACAATCCTGCGCGATGCGCTCGAATCCCGCGGAGTGTTCGGTGCCATCTTCTTTCCGCCAGCGACCCCGGAGAAGCGCTGCCTCATACGCTTCACGCTGAATTGCGGCTTGGAGCGCACCGATCTCGACCGCGTGCTCGACGTCTGCGCCGACATCCGCGAGGAGGTCGGTATGGCGGATTGGCGTTCAACGCGGCGCAAGAAGGGGGGCGAAGTGCCGAAGGCCGCGATCCAGCCGCCAGCACTAAGCCGCCGTGGCCTGCTCGACAACGGGCGTAACCACCGGCAATTCGATTATGAAGGTCGTGCCGACATTTATCGTGGACCGGCACGAGATCGTGCCGCCGCAGCCTTCGACAATCATACGGCAGAATGACAGCCCAAGGCCGGTGCCGACGCCGGGCCGCTGTGCCGATACGAACGGGATGAATACGTAATTCAGGATCTCGGGCGGGATGCCCTCGCCGGTGTCGGAGACGAACAGGCTGTTCGTCTTCTCGCCGCGCTTCAGCTCGATGCTCAAGCAATTCGCCTCGCCGCCGCGCGCCTCGATCGCGCGCAGGCCGTTCTTCATCAGATTGAAGAGCACGTGCGTCATCAAGAGATCCGAGCCGCGGAATTCGAAGTCCTCGCTCACGTCCCAGCGCATCAGATCGCGCTGATGCTGCTTGAAATGATAGCGGTCGATCGCCGTGGCGACGATCTTGCTCATACGATGCAGCTCGGTGGGGCCCTTGCCGCGGTGATGCTGGGCGACGTTGCTCAACAACAGATCGATAACCGAGTTGGCCGACGTGATGTGCTGGCGCACGCGGTTGTGGGAGGCAATTAGCTTGTCGCGCGCAGAGGAAACAGGGAGCTTGGTGAGCAACCGCTCGCAGCCCTCGGCCTCGAAGCGGATGCCGGTCAGCGGCGTGCGGCATTCGTGCGCGACCTGGCTCGCCAACGAGGCAGCCGCCTTGAGCTTTTCTTTGGCGATGAGGTTGTCGCCGTGGGCAAGTCCCAGGAACCCGGTGAGCGCAAAGATCAGGATCGGCAGGGTCATCCAATAGCCCTCCGGGATCGGGGCCCCTTGCGTGGCGAGCCAATAGGCGACGACGGCTGCAAGCGAGCCAATGACCAGCACCACGATGGAATTCACGAGATCGTAGAGCAGGACGACGTAGATGAGCGCCGCCAGCGTGGACATTTGCCACGCTTCGTTGCTGTGATTGAGCAGCAGCATCAGTGTAAAGAAGAACGGTAAGCAATAGAGAAATGTGAAGTACGAAAACGGGACGACGTACCTCTGCACGGTCGGTGGCCACCAGGGCGCGAGTGCCAGCAAGAGGCACAATCCCGCACCGATCGCGCGCAGGGAAATGCTCTCGTAGGGCTGCGGCAGCACATACGCCCACACGAAATAGAAGATCGGGAATCCGAACACGCCGATGAGCGCCGCAGCCCGGATTTTGCGCTCCGCGTGCGCGTGGTACTCGACGTAGCGGCGTGTGCAGTCGCGCGCGAATTGCGCCGGCGTCGCCGCGGGCGCTAGCGATGCGATGGCACGCGTAGGCGAAAGACGACTGAACAATTGCAACATTTAAAGTTTTAACCGTGCACGTACCGGATCCGATACGAAACTGTAGTACGAAAAGCCCTTACGGAAAGTGTCTTGAGACGTCGAGGGCGCACCTTATGACTCCGTTTTACCACCCGACTTCTATCCTCGTTCTCGATGATGACCCGCTCTTCCTGGAAAGCCTCGATTTCCAGTTCAGCGACGAGCTGAGTTGCCAAACGTTTACCAGACCCGACGCCGCGCTCGAGCACCTGCGCGCGCAGGCGAGCCAACATCCCGACTTCTCGCGCTACTTCAAGGACTGCTCCGACATGGATCTGGGGTCGGAGGCGCGTCACGGCGACCGCTTGCTGCGTCTGCAGCTTTCCGAGCTTCGCTCAATGGTCGATGACAGATCGCGCCACCAGCGCGTCTCCGTTGCCGTGGTGGACTTCGACATGCCGAAGATGACCGGCGTCGAATTCTGCCGTGCCATTCGCACGCTTCCGGTCAAGACCATCCTGCTAACGGGCAAGGCGGGGCTCGAGACCGCGATCGCAGCCTTCAACGAGGGCGTGATCGACTGCTTCCTTCAGAAGCAAGATTCCAACGTTTCGGCCGCTCTGCGCCGCGAAATCAAGCGTCTGCAGGCGGAGTATTTCGCCGAGATTTCCGACCCCATCAAGCGCGCGCTCGAGCTGCGCAAGCCCTCGTTCTTCAGCGATCAGAGCTTTGCCAAGCTTTTCAAGGAAGTGTCGGAGGCCAACAGCATCGTCGAGCACTACGTCTGCGCGAACCCTCCGGGCATCATGATGCGCGATGCGGAAGGTGTGGAGTCGTTCCTGCTAGTCTCCGATCTCGACAGCGCCAAGAGCCAATGCGAAATCGCCGAGATCCAGAGCGCGCCGGCCGACATGATCCAGCTCATGCGCTCGCGTCAGGTGCACGCGTGGTTCCCGACGCAAGAGGGGTTCTATCATCCCGACTTCGAGAGCGACTGGGCGCGCTATATTTGGCCGGCGCAGCTCCTGCCCGGCTCGGGCTCGTGGAGCTACAGTTTCATTCGCCACGAGACTCCCGCCGAAGAGCCGCTGCAAAACAGCGCCTGAGCGGTTGACCCGAGAGGCACGTCAAGGCCGCCCGCGACGCATTGGCACCGGTGGCGATTTGCCGCGCGAGGGGAGTGCTTCGCCGGACTGATCAATCGTTCACTCTCCCTAAATGTTTCAAATTGATCAGCACTCGATTAGCAATGTGGAGACGATCATTGTCTAAAGTCCGGGCCGATCAGCTTGGATTCTGGACATCGTTGTGAGTCAAGGCGCCCTCAAGCTAGCCCTTAACGCACGCCGTGAAGAGCGCTCGAACCACGCGGAGCCGGAAACGCCCGGCGAGCCCGGGCAAGAGGCGTCTTCCCGAACGCTTGGGCTTGAGGAGCAGCTCCAAGAAGCCCTCCATCGCAATCATAAGCTCGAGCAGCTCAATGCCTGCTTCGAAGCCGCGCTCAATCACATGGGGCGCGGTCTGTCCATGTTCGATGCCGACCAGCGGCTCGTTGTGTGCAACAGCGCTTATGCACGTACCTACCTGCTGCCCGAGGAGTTGACGCGCCCCGGCACCGCGTTCGCGGACATCTTGAGCTTCCACATCAAGCGCGCCGGACAAGGCCCGTCGGCCGATGCCATAACGGCGTGGATCAGGGATCACATCGCCAAGCTCAACATGGAAGGCCATCGTGAGGAGATCCAGAACCTCAAAGACGGCCGCGTGATCCGTGTGACCTATCAGCCGCTGGGCGGGGGTGGATGGGTCGACATGCAAGAGGACATCACCGCCCAGCGCCAGAGCGACGAGCGGGTCGAATGGCTGGCGCGGCATGACACCCTTACCGAGATCCCCAACCGCTATCACTTCCGCGAATGCCTCGAGCAGCAATTCGAGTGCTACGACCCGCGGCTGGGCTTTGCCCTGCACTGGATCGATCTCGACTTCTTCAAAGAGATGAACGACCGCTATGGCCACCAGGTGGGTGACGGCCTCTTGAAGAGCGTAGCCGGGCGCCTCAAGGCGAGCCTACGCGCCGGTGACGTGGTTGGCCGCTTGGGCGGCGACGAGTTCGCGATTCTGCAAGTCGGCGTAAACCGCGAGGACCTGGCAGAAAATCTCGCGCGGCGTCTCATTCAAAATATCCGCCGCCCCCACGACGTTCTCGGCCACCGGCTGCACGCGGACGCGAGCATCGGCATCGCGCTTGCTCCGCAGCATGGGCAGAACCCCGAGCAGCTTTTCGCCAGCGCCGACACCGCTCTCTATCGCGCCAAGTCGATGGGCCGCGGCATTCACTCCGTCTATTCGGCCGCCGCCTCTGGCACCCCTGGCGCCAACCCGTTGAAGGCCGAGCTCGAGCATGCACTCGAGCGCGACGAGCTCGTCCTGCACTATCATCCGATCGTAGACCTGCGTGAGGAGCGCGTCTCGAGCTTCGAAGCGCTGATGCGATGGAAGCATCCGAGCCGCGGCATGATCCCGCCGTCGGAGTTCATTCCCATCGCGGAGGAATCGCGCCTCATCGTGCGCATGGGCACCTGGGCCTTGATGCGCGCCTGCGCCGACGCCATGGCCTGGCCCGACTCGATCAAGGTCGCGGTCAATCTTTCAGCCGTGCAGCTCGAGTGCAGCGACGTCTATGAGGTCGTCATGGACGCGCTTCATGCCACGGGGCTGGCGCCGCAGCGCCTGGAGATCGAGATCACCGAGTCCATGCTGATGCGCGATCACGAGCGCACGCAGGAGGTGCTGCGCAAGCTGCACGAGCTCGGCGTTATGATTACGCTCGACGACTTTGGAACCTGCTTTGCCACGCTCAACTATCTGCGCAGCTTCCCCTTCAAGAAGATCAAGATCGACCGCAGCTTCGTGCGCGACATCCCCGAGCACCACGACTGCGTCGCCATTGTGAAGTCCGTGGGCGACCTTGCGCGCGAGCTCAACATGCGCTCGGTCGCCGAGGGCGTGGAGACGGCGGCGAGCCTGGCGATGGTGCGCGGCGCCGGTTACGACGAGGCGCAGGGCTTCTATTTCAGCCCGCCCGTTCCGGTCAGCTCGATCGAGCGCACCGTTCAACAGTGCGCGGCAAGGCTCGCCTCTCTCAACGCCGGCGGTGAGACGGCAAGCCGGCGCAAGGCGAGTGCGGAGAAAGCGCGCACGCTCAAGAAGGCTGCGAGCGCGCAGGGCCACGCGCGCTGATCGCGGCAGCGTCCCGAACTACCTAAGACCATCGTCAATCTCAGGCGTCGACGGCCACGCGGCTCTTCAGCTCGTTCGGCGCGCCGAAGTGCTCGAAATAGCGCGGCTCGATCTTCTCAACGGGGAGGATGATCAGAACATCCGTGGTGCCGAATTGCCGGTCGATGACGGCCCCGTCTCCGACGTAGGCGCCGAGCCGCAGGTATCCCTTGATGAGCGGCGGCAGCGACTTCAACGCGCGCTTGGCATCGACCTTCTCCGGCGGCAGCCGGTCCATGGCCTCGTAGAGATGGTCATGCGCGCGGCAGCGCCACTCCGCGGGCGCCAGCGCGTTGTAGTGCAGGAAGCTCAGAGCCGCCGCGTGCTGGTCGGGATCTGTGCCCGGCAGGCTCGCGCAGCCGATCATTACGTCGACCTTGTGCTCGCGTACGTAGGTCCACAGTCCATGCCACAAGAGCTCGACGGTGCGCTTGTTGCGGTAAGGCTCCAGCACGCACGAGCGGCCGAGCTCCATGAATCGATAGTGCGGCCGCGCGGCCAGCAGCGGAGCAATGTCGTACTCGCTCTGGGTATAGAAACCGAGCGTGCGCTCGGCAATCTCTTGGCGCAGAACACGATAGGTGCCCACGACCTTCTGGCGCTTGAGGCCGCCCCAGGCATCGTTCGCCGCATAGGGCGTATCGTCGACGACGAGCAGGTGATCGCAGACCGCGTCATAAGGGTCCTCATCGCGCCGGCGCAGCTCGGCCTTGAAGCTCGGAACCGCCGACATCTCCTCGTAGAAGACCTCGTAGCGCAGCCGTTGTGCGAGCCGGATCTCGCGACGGCGGCTCGCGAGCCGCACCTCGAGGCTGCCGATCTTTCCGTAGACTTTGTCCGGCTTGCGCACGGGGAAGGATACGCCGCGGCCGTCGCGCAGGGCCCGCAGCGCCAGGAGGCCGAGCGGCACGGCTTGCCACCTCTGACTGGTGGCCAATCGAGTGGCCATGCGCCGGGCCGTAAGTCTCATGCTTCATCTCCCAGGAATTGTCGTCGCGCCCATGCTGGAGCCAACCGGGTTATCGCTGGTTGCGGGCGCATTTTTCAATGGCCCCCGGCGGATAGCACGATTCCATGACAGACTTTAGATGATCCGCGGCAGACTTTGAGGCGCCTTAGGCGGCGTCCCGCCGGCCAAACCAGCGCTTCAAAACGGCCTCCAGACTCGCCTTATCGAACGGCTTTGCCAGGTAGTCGTCCATCCCGGCCTCGAGATAGCGCTTTTTATCCTCGGCAAATGCGCTGGCCGTCAATGCCACAATTGGGGGCACCGCGGCGGCCTCCAGGGTTCGGGCGGCATATAGCTCCTTGATCGCGCGGGCCGCTTCGATGCCATCGAGCTTGGGCATGAAAATATCCATGAGCACGAGATCGAGGGGGGGAGCCTCGCCGTCGAGCGCGCCGCGCACGGCCGCGATGGCCTGCTCGCCGTTATCGACGGCGATATAGTCGAACCCGCACTTCTCCAACACGCGCTTGGCAAGCAGCGCGTTGATCTCGTTGTCCTCCGCCAGCAGCACGCGGCGACGGGTGCCGCCCCCAGCCGCTGGCGAAGGCTGCCCGGGCGCCGGCTGCCCGGCGCTCGCGCTGCCGCCATAGAGCGGGTGATGCAGCCCGAGCTGCATCATCAGCGAGGCCGGGCGCACGGGGCGCACGAGATAGGCGTCGAATCCGGCGGCTCGAAACTCCGAAAGGCTCGCGCGCGCGAGCACGTTCACAAGCACGATTCCCCGCACTCCGTGCTGCGGGACGAGATCGCGGGCCTTGGCCAAGAGCCGCCCCGCTGCCGCTGCCCCCTCCGAGCCGTCGATGACGATGCGGTCGAACGGATCGCCCTTGCGCGCTGCCGTATCGAGCGCGAACTCGGCGGCGGCAAAGTCTGCCTCCGCCGCCGACACGCCCGCGCACGACAACGCATAGCTCAGTGCGCGCCGCTCAAGCGGCCGGTCAAAGGCGAGGAGAACGTGGCCAGCCTCGATGGCCCTCTCGACAAGATCCGGCGCGACCGCCGTGACCCGCCTCAACTGAATGTCGACTGTGAACGTCGATCCCTTGCCGGGCGCGCTCAAGACGCGAATCTCGCCCCGCATCGCGCGTGCGAGCTGCATGGAGATGGCGAGCCCCAACCCCGTCCCGCCGTTGCGCCGGCGGATGGCGGCATCGGCCTGCTCGAACTCCGAGAAGAGCCCCTGCATGTCGCTACGCGATAGGCCAATGCCGGTATCCTCGACCGCAATCTCCACGCGGACGGCATTCAAGTCCGGCTCCGGTCTCGCCAGCGCGCTGACACAGACACCGCCGGTGTCCGTGAATTTCACTGCGTTCGAAAGGAGATTGAGCAGGATCTGGCGGACCCGCGCCTCATCGCCGGCGACGAGCTTGGGCAGCTCGGGATCAACCGACCAGGCCATCTCGAGGCCCTTCTCGTGCGCGCGCGGCGCGAGCAGCTCGACTGCGCACTGGATGCAGGATTCGATTGCGAACGGCGCTTCGCTCAGCTCCAGCTTGCCCGCCTCGATCTTGGAGAAGTCGAGGATCTCGTCGATGAGCGCCAGAAGCGTGCGCGCGGACTGGTCAATAGCGTGCGCATAGGTCTGCTGCTCCGGCGTCTGGGACGTCTCGAGCAGCAGGCTCGCCATGCCGAGGATGCCATTCATGGGCGTGCGAATCTCGTGGCTCATGGCGGCGAGGAAGCGGGACTTGGCGCGGTTGGCCGCTTCTGCCTGATCGCGGGCTTCCGCGAGCTGCATCTCGGCCTGGCGCTGCACCGTGATATCGCGGCCGACGCTCTGCACCTCGAGGCTCGATCCGTCAGAGGCCGGCACAAGCTGCTCTTCCCACTCGATCCAGCGCGGTCCGTCGACGGTCACCACGCGCTGCGTGAAGCGGCGCTGCCGCACCTCGTCCGTGGTCGAGAGCGGCTCGGGTCCATCGCCTTCGATGACCGCGATCTTGAACGGCTTGCCCAAGACCTCGTCTGCGGCCAACGCGAACTTGCTCAGAAATGCCTTGTTGGCGAACGTCAGGCGGCCGACATCGTCGCGGCGCAGGATCATGTCCTCTTGCGCGTCGAGCAGGCCGCGGTAGCGTGCCTCGTTGTCTTTCAGCTCCCACTGCAGGTCCTGCAGGTGCTCGAGCCGCCGTTCGAGCCGCGCCGTGATGCCGCTGACGCTCGCCGATCCCGCTTGAGCTCTTTCGGCCGCACGCGTCAGCACCGAGACGTGAAGGGAGAAGAGCCCGAGCGCCAAGCCAAGAATCGCGAGGGCAGCGGCGGCAGCGGGATCTACCCGCGTCACTAGGATCGCAACGAGCAGCGACAGGAGAGACGCGGCTAAGGCGATGCGCGCCGGCAGAGGCCCGGAGAGCGGCCTTAGACCGAGGCGCTCGCGCACGGAGGCGCGCACGCCGCCCGCCTCATGAGGGCGCGCCGAGGGCGATGCTCCGGCTTCCTCCGCGGCGTTTGCAGCCGTTTCCGTCGGAGCCGTGGAACTGTGCCTGTCGTGGCTCACGCCTGCCTGCAACGCTGCACCTGTCATCGGCGTAGCGAACGAACCACGTAGGCGTTGCGAAACGCTGAAGGCGCATGGTTAACGCTGGCCGCGCTCACTCGCGGGAGGCGGTGAAGAGTCCTCGAGCCGGCGCGCAGATTCCACCGTCATCAAGGGAACACCGTTGCGAATCGGGTACGCCAGGCCGGCCGCGCGGCTGATCAGCTCCTGTGCGGCCGCGTCATATTGCAGCGTCGTCTTGGTGAGCGGGCACACGAGGATCTCGAGCAGCTTGGGATCGACGCGCGCTTGCCTATCGTTCTGGTTCTGCGTCTCGCTCATCGCTTCACCCGTGAGCCATGCTACTGCAGCGTGCTGCCGCTGCCGCCGCTGGAGGCGAGCTCCATCTCCGCGAGCGCGACGAGCACGTCGGCTCGGCGCTTGAGATCGTCGGCCTCGAGCAGCGCCTGCTTCTCCTCGGGCCCATACGGGCACATCACGCACAGCGCGTTGATGAGAAACTCGCTCGAGGCACGCTGGATCGCCGCCCAATCCGCCTCCAGCTTGTTGGCGTCGAGGTAGGAGCGCAACACACGCAGAAGATTGCCGCGATCGACCTGGTCCTCGCCGAGCCCCTCGTTGAGGTCAGAGGCAAAACGATCGTAGCTGACGCTCGCCACGCGGTAGGGGAGATCGGTCACCGCCTCATCAATGATCTCGTAGCGCATGATGCCGGTGAGGGTGATCACCAGGCGGGCGTGGTCGACCTCCTGATAGGTGGTGACGCGCCCGACGCACCCGACCCGGCGCAGGCCCACCGAGTCGGAGAGCGGGCTCTCCTCATCCTCGGAGCCCGCCCCTTGGGCTGGCTGGATGATGCCGATGAGGCGGTCGCCCGACATGACATCATCGAGCATCTCGAGGTAGCGCGGCTCGAACACGTTGAGCGGCAGCGTCGCCCGCGGCAGAAGGATCGCTCCGCGCAAGGGAAACACCGGGATGCGCGGCGGCAGATCGGCAGGGCGCCGGTAGCGATCGATGGGTGACAAAGGCCTCTACCTCTTGGACTCGATGAGCCCGTTACGAGAACAATAGCGACGACAAGCGGCGGCGCCCTTCGATTGTTGCGGAATCTTTGGGGCCCCAGGCCTCGAAGAGCTGCACAAGCTGCTTCCTCGCCGCCTGCTCGTTCCAGTTACGGTCGCGCCGCACGATATCGAGGAGATGCTCGACCGCGGTCTCCTTCTCACCGCGCGCCGCACTCGCCACCGCAAGATCGAAACGCGCCTGTAGATCGGCGGGATTGGCGGCGAGCCGCGCAAGCAGTGCCTCGCGGTCGTCGGTTTGATTGGCCTTGCGCGCAAGCTCCAGCGCCGCCTTGACGCGCTCGACTGCCGCTACGTTCCTCTGGTCCGGCGGCACGAGCGCAATCGTCTGCTCGGCCCGCGCGATATCGCCCGTCTGCAGATAGCAGCGCGCCAGACCGGCGAGCGCCGCAGTGTTCTGCTTGTCCTCCTGCAGGACGGCGGCGAAGATCTCCGCGGCCCCCTGCACGTCGCCTTCCTCCAAGGCCTGCTCGCCGCTCGCAAGAACCGCCGCGTGGTCGGCCTGCTCGTCCGTGCCGACAATGCGGTCGATGAAGGCGCGAATGGCGCTTTCCGGCTGCAACCCCAAGAACCCGTCGAGCGGGCGCCCATCGCGAAAAGCATAGACCGTCGGCAGCGATTGGACGCGCAGCTGGCCGGCGACCGCCGGGTGCTCGTCGACGTTGATCTTCACGAGGCGGACTTTTCCGCCGTAGCTCTTGACGACCTTCTCGAGCAGGGGCGTGAGCTGCTTGCACGGCCCGCACCACGCGGCCCAGAAATCGACGAGCACGGGTACCGTGCGCGACGCTTCGATGACGTCCTTGACGAAGCCTGCCGTCGTCGAATTCTTGATGAGCTCGGCTTCGTTCACGCCTGCCGCCGAACCCTTCAGCACGCCCAAGTCCATCTTGCCTCTCCTTGCGGCCGATGCGGCCAATTCCTTAGCGCACAACCCCGCGAAAACCAAAGCTGAGGCCGCCCAATCGAGGGTACCTCTGGGTTCGACGCGGATTGCAGCTCGCACATCGTGATGCGCGGGGTAAACTGCAAGTCATTGACGCACGTAAGCTTTCAAATTCTACCCGTTCCTTTTCAAGGGCCGTGCGCCGGCGCCTTCGCGGGCACGAGCGCCGCGATCCGCGGCTCGTGCCCGCAGGCGCGAATGAACCGCAAGAGGTCGTCACGGGCGATGTTGGTGGTCGCCGTATTCTCGAGCGGGTGGCAATTGATGCTGTCGTGCTGCATCAGCTCGGCGTCGATGACGACATGCACACGGCCGTCCAGGTCGTTGATGACGGCGAAGGCCGTGACCGACCCCGGCGGCACGCCAAGCGCTTGGATCAAGAGCTCGGGCTTGCCGAAGCTGAAGCGGCCGGCATGCAGGGTGCGCGCCAGTGCCTTTAGATCTATGCGTGTGGTGCTCGCGGCAACGACGAGGAACAGCTTCCCGTCCTCGTCCTTGAGGAACAGGTTCTTGGTGTGGGCGCCGGGGAGCTCCCGCTCTAGCTTGCTGCTTTGCGCCACCGTGAACAGCGGCTCGTGCTCGACGGTGCGCGTCTCAATCTGCAGCTCGGCGAGGCGGCGAAACAGGTCTTGGCGGGTGGCGGGCATTGGTTAAGCCATGCTGGCGTCAGCCGGCATACCTAAGCCCTTGCCGCGTCACCGCCAACCCACTGTATCGAGCTGATCGCCGCCGCCCCGCTTGCTGGCAATTGGCGGCAGCGGTAGCATTGCTTGCAAATGGTGTAGGAGACCCCATGCCCGCGAAAATCATTGCCCGGCTCGCTGCCACGGTGCTGCTTGTCATTCTGTGCGGGCATTCGGACGCGCAGGAACGCCGTTGGGCGGCCATTGCGCCCAACCTCGAAAACTCCTCGACCGTCGTGTGGGCGACCACCAAGGACCAGGCAAAGAAGCTCGCCCTGCTTGCCTGCAAGCAGGTGTCGCAGACCTGCGCCGAGACGCCAGCCAGCACGGACGGCATGGATCAGATGTTCGCAATCATGTGCTGCGAGGTGCCGAGGTCGGGATGCGCGGCGGCCGTTGGCGGCGACAAAGACACGGCGCTGAAGGAGGTCAAGAAGCTGCTCACGGACGGCGGCTTCTCCCAGTGCACGCTGAAGGCCTACTTCAAGGCGGGGACCGGCGAAAAAGGCTGACGAAGGCCTTCCACCCCGCCCGTCGCCAGCACAGAAGTGGCCGTGTTGCCACGGTGCAGGCTGCCTTGCAATGGGCGGACAGTTGCGTCATAAGGCGGGTCCGCGCCGCTTCCCGGCGCCATACCCAAGGATGCGGGCGTAGCTCAGGGGTAGAGCATCACGTTGCCAACGTGAGGGTCGTGAGTTCGAATCTCATCGCCCGCTCCAGTAAATCAGGCACTTAGCTGAAAACAAACGTGAGGCAACTCGGACCGAGTCGCCCTGTGTAATGACCCTGTAATGACGGCTATGATGCTCACGCTCGCTGCGCTCGCTGGCAATGGCTACGCCACTCGCTACGCTCGCCCTCCGGGTTGCTACTCCTGAGCTACGCCCGCTCTCTATATT
>DATIZL010000028.1:0-9724 GCA_035517115.1 Hyphomicrobium sp. | reverse complement strand
GCCCTGCTCGTCGCGGGCGCCGGGCCCCACCGCGATCACCTCGCCCTGCATGGGCTTTTCCTTGGCCGTATCGGGAATGATGATGCCGCCGGCGGTCTTGGTATCTTCCTCCACGCGGCGAACGACGACGCGGTCGTGAAGCGGACGGAACTTCATGGGATCACCCTCGTGATTTTGAAGCTTTGAGCTCAACGCGGCCCTCGCGGGGGGATGGCGGGGGCGCGCAGATGCCGAGCGGCGGACAAGAAGAACGGCCGCGCCCGACGCGCGGTATATGCGTCGGGCTGTTAGCACTGTCAAGGTTCGAGTGCCAAAAGACGGGCAGAATGTGCGGGGAGCTGTCCACTATCTCCAGGCGCAGCCTAATGAATCGTTACCGGCGAGAGAGCTCGGATCAGAGGCGGCGCTTGTGCGGTCCTTCCTCGACCACCTCGACGATCTTGGCAATGAAGGCGTCAAGGTCGCCCGGATGGCGCGAGGTAATGATGGCCTGGTCGGCGACGACTTGGCTGTCCCTCCAGCGCCCGCCGGCGTTGATGACGTCGGTGCGAATGGAGATGTAGGACGTTACGTCCCGGCCCTTGACGGCGCCGGTCTCAACCAAGAGCCACGGGCCGTGACAGATGGCGGCCACGACCTTCCCGCTCTCCAGGAAGGCTTTGACGATGGCCAAGGCCCTGTCGTTGATGCGCAGCGTGTCGGGGTTCATCTGACCACCCGGCAGCACGAGGGCATCGTAATCGCCGACCTTCACCTCCTCGAGCGTGAGGTCGACCGGGACAGAGCGCCCCCAATCCCTGTGGCGCCAGCCCTTGATCTCGCCGGCTTCGGGCGCTGCGACCTGCACGGTTGCGCCCTTCGCTTTCAAAGCCTGCAGCGGCTTCAGAAGCTCCGCTTCCTCGAACCCGTGCGTGGCCATGATGAGTATCTTGCTGGATCCGATCGCCGGCATCGTTGCCTCCTGACATTGCTGACAAAGAGAACGCCTGAAATACCGCCGCGTTCCCCTGGGCGCGGCGGGGAAAAGTCCTGCACAAAACGAGAAGGCCTGCGCCGCTTTCGCGGCACAGGCCTCGCGCTTGTCTTAAGCTCTTTAGGCCGCTCTTCAGCTCGCCAATTGCGAGCGAAAGGGCTTCAAAGGGCGAAATCGGCGAGCTTTGCTCCCTTGTTGAGCTTGGCGACCAGCCAATTGGGCTTGCGGCCGCGCCCGGTCCAGGTCTCGGCGCGATTGTCGGGGTTGGCATATTTGGCCGCGCTGACCTTGCCGCGGCCACGGCCGCCGAACAGCTCGGCCATTGAGAAGCCGCGCTTCTCCGCCAATGCGGCCATCGCATGCTTGACTTCCGCACGCTCGCGCTCCCGCGCTGCGTTGATCGCCTTTTGCACCTTCGCCTCGAGGTCGAGGAGCTCCTTCAGCGACATCTTGTCAACATTCACGCTGGCCATCCGTCTTCCCTTTCCTGGTCTTCACTTTAGCAGCCGATTTGCCCCGGTTTTTCGTGCGGGCGTTCCAATTCCTGGTCTTGTTTATGGCGATTGGATTACTTTTTACTTTCACTTTGTCAAGCGCGTCATAAAAAGATTTCTCAAAGGCATTCCCAGCGCTAAATGCGCGCCTGCAACCGTAACGCGCATGAGTGGCGTTTCGTTCACCCGCTGGAAAATAAATGGCATAAAACTCTGTGCGGCCATTATGAGAATTCCAAATGCGCGTTGCATGAAAACAAAATCGGAACGTCACCCTGCCGCGCGCGGCGGATCCCGGTCGATAACCGTTCAGATGCCGTTCATTTGGGCCGCTCTAGGCTCTCCCTACCCTGAACCTATCTTCCCCGGAGTGATCCAAATGGGAGGCGCAGCGCGTCAGGGTCGCTGCGCCTCTTTCAATCGGCCGCAGCTCCTCTTGCGCTCTTTTGCGCCAGAAACCGCCTTCTCCAACCCCCGTTTGATTTCGGCCGGACGACCCGGTACGGTCGCGCCGCTCTTATTCCCCTGGCGACCGCCAAAGATCCATCCCGGAGGCCCGAGATCATGACATTCAAGCTTCCCCCGTTGCCCTATGCGTATGACGCGCTTGGGCCATTCATGTCGGCAAAGACCTTGGAGTTCCATCACGACAAGCACCATCAGGCCTACGTGGATATGGCGAATAAGCTGGTGCCGGGCACGAAATACGAGGGCAAAAGCGTCGAGGAGATCTGCAAGGAGGCCTACGCCGACAAGAACCAGCCGATCATCAACAACGTCGGCCAGCACTTCAATCACATCCACTTCTGGCAGTGGATGAAAAAGGGCGGCGGCGGCAAGAAGCTACCTGGCAAGGTCGAGAAGCTCGTCGCCGATGCGGGCGGCTACGACAAGGTGCGCAACGACTTCATCGAGGCCGGCAAAGGCCAGTTCGGCTCCGGCTGGGCCTGGCTCACGCTGAAGAACGGCAAGCTCGAGGTCACCAAGACGCCCAACGGCGAAAATCCGCTCATGCACGGAGCGACCCCGGTGCTCGGGTGCGACGTATGGGAGCACAGCTATTACCTCGACTATCAGAACCTGCGGCCCAAGTATCTGGAGACATGGTTCGACAATCTCATCAACTGGGAGCACGTCGAACAGCTCGCCGGCTGATCCCTTGATCGCCGCGAGACGCCAAACGAACGGCGCCGCATCGAAGCGGCGCCGTTTTGCCTTCTTGGGAGCGGCGCCTATTTCGCGGTTGCTCGCGCCGGGGCCAGCGTGCCGAGATAGGTGACGATCGCCTCGATCTCCGGCGGCTCAAATACAAACTCCAGCATATCGGGATGGCCGGAGTTGATGCCCTCGGCCAGCGCTTCGGCGAGATTGTCCGGCGGATAGCGCTTCACCACCTCGCGAAACGGCAGAGCCTCGGGGTGCTTGCTCGCATCATCCTTGCCGATCGCGTGGCAGCGCGCGCAGTTGGCTTCCAATATCGCGCGCCCTCTTTCGATAACGTCCTGGCGAGTCTCGGCTTGAGCGGAGGCGGTGAATGCGGCGACCGCTCCGAAGCCGCCGGCGAGAGCAAGCCTGCGCAATGGTGCCATGAGCATCTCCCCTTGATAACTCAAGCTTCGTGCATCCGCACCGCCGCGGCCTTGAGCCGGATCAATTGGCGCTTTAGCGCGAGCGGCCCTTGAGCGATTTTATGATCACGCCGCGGATGGCCGAAGCCGCCGTGCGCGCCAGCGACCGCTGCAGCTCGCGGCTGAACATCTGTCCCATGCCCTGGCGCGGGCGCCCCGTCGGTGCCTTGGTAGGGCCAAAGATGGTGCCGAGCCAATCCCCGATTCCGCCAAATCCGCTGCCGGCCGCCCCCGCGTCCGCGGCGCCTTCCGAGGGCGCTCCGCCCTGCCCGCGCTTCTGCAGGATTTCAGCGGCGCTTTCGCTGTCTTTGGCCTGCTCGTACGTCCCGTATACGGGGCTTGCCTTGATCAGGCCTTGCCGTTCGGCGTCGGTGAGCGGGCCAATGCGGCCCTCCGGCGGGCGGATCAACGTGCGCTCCACGATCGAGGGCTCGCCCTTGTTCTCGAGCATGGACACCAGCGCCTCGCCGACTTGCAGCTCGAGGATGGCGCGCTCGGTGTTGATTTTGGGGTTTGGGCGGAACGTCTCGGCGGCCGCTTTCACCGCCTTCTGCTCTTGCGGCGTAAAAGCGCGCAGCGCGTGCTGGATGCGGTTGCCGAGCTGGGCGGAAACGGTGTTGGGCACATCGAGCGGATTTTGCGTGACGAAGTAAACGCCGATGCCTTTCGAGCGCACAAGACGGGCGATCTGCTGAATGCGATCCAAGAGCGCGGCCGGCGCGTCGTCGAACAGCAAATGCGCCTCGTCGAAGAAGAATACGAGCTTGGGCTTGGGCTGGTCGCCGACCTCGGGCAGCGTTTGCCAGAGCTTGGTGAGCATCCACAAAAGGAACGTCGCGTAGAGCCGCGGGCTCTCCATTAGCTTGTCGGCGACGAGGACATTCACGTAGCCGCGGCCGTCGGGGGCGCTGCGGATGAAGTCCATGATGTCGAGCGCGGGCTCGCCGAAGAAGTGATCGGCCCCCTGCTGATCGAGAACGAGCAGCCGGCGCTGAATGGACCCGATCGAGCTCGCGGCGACGTTGCCATACTTGGTCTGCAACTCCTTGGCGCGCTCGGCGACGTTGTTGATGATCGCACGCAAATCCGCGAGGTTCTTAAGCGGCAGCTTCTCATCCGCCGCCACGCGGAAGGCGACGTTCAAGACGCCCTCCTGCACCTCGTTGAGCTCGAGCATGCGCGAAAGCAGCAGCGGGCCCATGTCGTCGACGGTTGCGCGCACCGGGTGGCCGCTCGCCCCGAACACGTCCCAGAAGATGCAGGGCGAGGCGCTGTTCTTGAAGGTGTCGAGCCCGACCTCCCTGGCGCGCTTCAGGAGAAAGTCCTTCGGCTCGCCGACCTCGGCGATCCCCGAGAGATCGCCCTTGATGTCGGCGGCGAAGACGGGCACGCCCGCCTTCGAAAGGCCTTCCGCCACGACTTGCAGCGTCACCGTCTTGCCGGTTCCGGTCGCCCCGGTGACGAGGCCATGGCGGTTGGCAAGGGAAAGATCGAGGTACTCGGGCTTGACGCTTTTGCCGAGGAAGACCTTGCCCTCCTGCAGCACCGATTTGTCCGGGCCGCTCGACGGCGCTGCCGGGGCGGGGCCTTTTCCCGGCTGGCTCTTTGCCGTCGGGGCCTTGGCGGGGTCTGTTCGACTCTTTGCCATCGGTTGCGCTCCTTGAGGGTCTGCCAACCGTCTTTGCACGTCAAAATACCCCAAGCAAACGGCAGTTGCAGCGGCGGTTTACCGAAAGCCAATCGGTGGCGCGGGGCGAGGCGAAACGAAGCGCCCTTGAGGATTTGGCGTGCGAAAGCGCCGCGACCGATTATAGAAAACTAAGAGATGCGGAGATTGGGAAGCCTTCAGCAATGACGGACGTGAGTGCGCCGATCGCGCTCGCCGGCGGCTTCGAGCCGGCAAACTACGACACATGGCGGCGATTGGTGGAGAAGGCCCTGGCCGGCGCCGATTTCGACCGCAAGCTCGTTGCCCGCACGGCGGACGGGTTGCACATCAACCTTCTCTATACGCGCGCCGACGCGCTTTCCCTCGCCGAGACCGCCGTGCCGGGTGCCGCACCGTTCACGCGCGGGACGAAACCGCGGGCAGAAGGGCCCGGCTGGCACATCCACCAGCGTGTTATCGCGCCCGATGCCGGCAGCGCGAACGCGGTCATTCTAGAGGAGCTCGAGGGGGGCGCCTCGGGCGTGGTGCTGCAGATCGCAGCCCCTGGCCAGACCGGCATTGCCATAGCGAGCGCAAGCGACATGGCCGCGGCGCTCGCCGGCGTCTATCTCGACTATGCCCCCGTGCAGCTCTCGGGCGGCATCGGCGCCCTTGACGCCGCGCGCCATTTCCTCGCCGCTCTGAAACTGCTCAAGGCCAAGCCGGGCGAAGCCGTCTCGCTCCTCAACGTCGATCCCATCGGCACGCTCGCGCGCCTTGGCACTGCGGGCGCACCGATCCAAAGCGCACTCGGCGATGCGGTAAAGCTCGCAGGCGAGGCATGCGCGAGCGCGGCCAATCTCGCGTCCGTGCTCGTCGACGCCACGGTCCCGCACGAGGCCGGTGCGAGCGAGGCGCAGGAGCTCTCCTATCTTGCGGCGACGCTCACGGCCTACCTGCGCGCCTTCGAAGCGGCGGGAATCCCGCCGCACGAAGCATTCCCGCAGATTGCGTTCGCGCTCTCCGTCGATACCGATTTGTTCCTTGGCGCCGCCAAGCTGCGCGCCGCCCGCACGCTCATCGCGCGCATCGCGCAAGCGTGCAACGCGTCGGCCGCGGGCATGCACATCACGGCGGTCACCTCGGCGCGCATGATGGCCAAGCGCGACCCGTGGACCAACATGCTGCGCACGACCGCCGCCTGCGCGGCCGCGGCCTTCGGCGGCGCCGACGCCGTCACCGTGCTTCCCTTCACGTGGGCGCTCGGTGCTCCCGACCGCTTCGCGCGGCGCATCGCGCGCAACGTGCAGCTCGTGCTGCAGGAGGAATCCTCGCTCGGCCGCGTGGCCGATCCCGTCGGCGGCTCGTGGTATGTGGAGAAGCTCACTGCCGAGCTTGCCGCAAAAGCGTGGGCGCTGTTCCAGGACGTCGAGGCCAGGGGCGGCATCGTCGCCGCGCTGTCCTCGGGCGCGCTGCAGGACGACATCGCGCGCGTCGCGGCCGCGCGCGCCAAGGCGATCGCCACGGGGCGTCTTGAGCTTACCGGTGTCTCCGCTTTCCCGCTGCTCGGCGACGATGGGGTGAAGGTGTCGCCTGCGCCGGCCCCGGCTCCGCTATCCGCCAAGGCGGAGGTACGCCCCCTGGCCCCGCACTCCCTCGCCGAGCCGTTCGAGGAGCTGCGCGACCGTGCCGACAGACACGCTGCCGCCAAAGGCGAACGAGCGCGCGTATTCCTGGCAAACCTCGGCGAGATCGCCGAGCACAACCGCCGCTCGACCTGGGTGTGGAACTTCCTCGCTGCCGGCGGCATTGAGGGACTCACCAGCGACGGCTACAAGGACGCCGGCGAGGCCGCGGCGGAATTCGAGAAATCGGGGGCGCGTATCGCCTGCATCTGCTCCTCCGATGCCGTCTACGCGCGCGAGGCCATCGCCGCCGCCAAGGCTTTGAAGGCGGCGGGTGCCAACCGCGTGCTCCTCGCCGGCAAGCCGGGCGAGGACGAAGCCGCGCTGCGGGCGGCCGGTGTCGACGGATTTCTGCAAGCCGGCCAGGACGCGGTCGCGGCCTTGAAAGAGCTGCAAAAGTCGTTGGGAATTGCGTGACGAGCACCTGACCACGGAGACACGCCTGCCATGGCCGTCCTGCGCTTCCTCGCGAGCCTCTTTGCCCTTATCGCAGTAATCGCGCTGGTGAGCGATGCCACACCCGCCCTCAGCGGTTTAGGCGCCTTCAAGGCCACCTCCGTCATCGGCTTCTGGCGCGAGCTTGCCCCTTCGGCGCTGCTCACCGCGCGCACGGCCGTCACGCGCATGACGTTCCCCTGGGTGTGGGACCCGATGCTGACGAGCGTGCTCAACTTGCCCGCATTCTTCCTGTTCGGCGCCCTCGCGATCGTGTGCGGCTACTTCGGCCGGCGCCACGAGCCGATGAAACTCCACATCAACTAGGCTGCTCAACCGCATCTTGGGTCTTCACCTCCCAAGGGGAGGTCGCCACCCGGCTGTCGTGCTGCGCACGGCCAGCCGACCTCTCCCCATGGGAGAGGTAAAGGAGGCGCTGCACCTTCTCTCAGCGGGGCTTGGGCGCGTCAGGAGCGGGCGTGAACTGGCGCAGGATGAGGGTCTTGAAGCTCGTCAGCGCCGGCGGCAGGCCGCTGCTCGGCGGGAAGATGATGTCGAGCGCGATGCCGACCACGACGAGCCCGACCAGCAGGAATATGAGCCGCATCACCCAGCGCCGGTGGCTCGCGTTGAGCTCGGCGATCTGCGACTCATCGACCGTTCCCTCCCGCTCGGCGACGAGCGTCTTCTTCAAACCTAAGAATTTCTTCTGCGCCGAGCGGCGCACGTTGCCCATGTCGGTGACGGCGAGGCCGGCGCGCTCTGCGATTTGGTGCGCGATGTCGGGATAGGGAAAGCTCGGGTCGCTGTCGGCCTCGCTGACGTAGCCGAGCTTCACGGGCGTGTCGTCCTTGAGAATGAGGCGCGCACCCTTGAGCATGACGGGCGCCACCGAGCCGCCGTAGATCTCGCGCCGCGTCTCGATCGCTTTGATGTCGCTGTAGGGGATCTCGCGCGTCTTGTAGCGGATCATGGGCGTGGGGCCGCGGCCTGAAGGCAGCGTCAGCTTCACCGCTTTGTCCCCGATCTCGATGCGCGCCATCAGCGAGTGCATGAGCTCGATCAGGATCAGGAACATGATGAAGGAGAATGCGACGGCAAGCACCGCGAGCCCGAAGGTGCCATGCCAGTGGCCTTGCGAGAGGCGCCAAAAGAACATCGGCGGCAAGCTGACGAAGAAAGGCAGCAATAGAAGAAAAACGAAAGAGAATGCGAACTTGCGGCCGCCGCTGGCGGCGTAGAGGGTGGGACGGGGTGGCCCTCCGGGCGCAACCGCCGCGGTTTGACCCATCGCTGCCATTGCCTCGGCCATGATCAATTTAAATTCTTTGCTTTTTTTAAACCGATTGGCGCCTGCCCACAATTGTGCCCACACAAGCCCATAGCAAGGCCGTACAGCGGTGCGGAGGATCAGGCAAGGGGGGAAAGGAGCCAGCCACAGAGGCGGGCTTCCTGGCAGCTTCCTAGGGGCTCTTAGTCTTGCATGTGCATTGCAGGCAATGGACGGGAATGCCTGTCGGGTTTTGGTATCCTGTACGCAGCCCTGAACCGCTCACCATTGCGCGTCAAGGTCTTCTTGTCGGTGATCTCACCGAGCTGGCGCGCAATCGCTGTCCAATGCCGCGCCGTCCACCCTTCGCGTTCGCAGAACTCGCGATAGGCGCCGTCCAGATCGACATGAGGAACGTACTTGCCGATGAGGTGTGGGCATTCGTCCTGGATGAACTCAAGAAGGGCCTTGGCATGTCTGCGCGGCTCAGGCGGCCTCGTTGGGTAAAGTCGGCCGACTTGCACGGCGCGCTTACGTCTCCGCTTTGATGCCGGGGTCGAGGGATCAGGTTGCGTGCCGCTATTACGGGCCACAGTTGACGGCCGCGGTGCACGACCTCGGTCTCCGTCCGCGGTCAGAAGCCTCGGTTCGGCTCCCTGAATTGGCGCCCACTGCGGGGATTTGAACAACCGCGCCAGCACCGCGCGTCCTCCTTCAAAGCTTGGACGCGCAACGAGCCTATTCGCAGATACCACAGCTTCCCGGAATCCGGCAACGATCACTACACCTCCGGCTTCAGCACCGCCGCGTCGCTCTTGATGAGCGCATACCCATCGCGCGCGAGCGCCCGGCGGTAGTTGGCCTTGAGCTTCTCGATCTCGCCGCGCCGGATGACTTGCCAGGGCCCTGAGGAGAGGGCGCGCTACCGCGCTCGACTTAGCCGCGGCAGACGCGCGTGATTGTCATGGAAGGCGCTTCTTGAGATGATACCCGATGCCTTGGTGGCTTGAGCTTGCCCTCGCTGTCCTAGGAACGGCGTTCTTTGTGTGGCTTGGCATTTGGCTGCACATGTAAGCGCGCGGTCAGAGCTTTGACCCGGAAGATCGGCAAAGGCCTCGTCCGCCTCGCAAACAAGGAAGACGTGGTTGTCGGAGACGGAGCGAAGGGTCTGGTACTGCATCGGCAAGACTTACTCAGGGCTAGGATCGCCTTCACGAGCTTCCCGCCTTCGGCTTGATGTACTCCTTGATCCAGGCCTCCACGTCATAAAGGCTGAGTCTCCTAGCCGAAACCGTCTCGTCCTCGACGACCGCGCCGTTTGCATCGGCGATGGCAAACCCACCGCCGGGCCGCCTTACCAGTCGGTGGTCGAGCCGCTTCAGCGAGCGGGCAAGGCGCGCTTCGCGTTCGTTATCGTTGGCCATTGCAATCTTTCACAAGTTGGCCCGAAGCCCCGCTTGTCATAAGGCTCCGGGCCGTCGCCGCTGACGGGAGATCGCGTCAGGGGGCGAAGTCAGTCAAGTGCGGAGCCAGCGCGCCGCGGCATCCGCGCTATCCTGCGGTACTGTGTTGAATGCGATCGCAGTGCTGG
>DATIZL010000027.1:0-5269 GCA_035517115.1 Hyphomicrobium sp. | reverse complement strand
CCGGTGCTCTTTTGGGGCGCGGCCATCACGATCGGCTTCACGTATTTCTTCGGCACGCAGAGCCTGCGCGCGCAAACGCTGATGACGGGGCTTCTGTCCGTCCTCATCTTCTCGGGCCTACTGATCATCATCGTCATCGATCAGCCGTTCGCAGGCGTGGTGAAGGTGGGACCCGACGCACTCGCCAAAGTGCTCACCGAGTTTGGCGCCGGGGAAGGCCATTAGCGGGCGAGCTTAAGTGCCAAGCGTACGCGTAACGCGTCAAGACGGCCGGCGCGGCACCATGAGCTTCGAGGTCAGCACCTGCACCACCTCGCCCCGCTGGTTGCGCGTCTCGCTCCGCAAAACGGCGATGCCGCGGTCGGACTTGGAGCGCGAGGGCGTGATCTCCAGCACCTCGCTCACGACCTGCAGCTCGTCGCCCGGCCGCACGGGACGCGGCCACCTAACCTCCACGCCGGCGCCGATGACGCCGCCCGCGATGGGCGCCCCGCCTCCGACCAGGAACCGCATGGTGAGCGCGGCCGTGTGCCAGCCGCTCGCCGCTAGCCCGCCGAGCAGCGACCGCGCCGCGGCGTTCTCGTCGAGGTGAAACGGCTGCGGGTCGAACTGCCGCGCGAACGCCTTGATCTCGTCCGCGGTGACGGCGAGCGTTGCGCTCTCAAAGCGCTGGCCGACGTGCAGGTCCTCGAGGTAGAGGCAGCCGTCCATGTGCGGGCAGTGCTCCGGCGGAATTGACTGTGCCGCGCCTCAGATCGGCAGCACGGAGCGCAGCTGCTGCTCGTACTGCTTCACCCCCTGCAGCGCGCGCGCCTTCATGACCGCGTCGAGCGGCCCGGCGTGCTCCGGCTTGAAGCCCTCGATCGCCTTTTGCGCGCTGGTGATGATCTGGGTCGCCGCGCGCTGCGGGTTGAGCTCGCGCAGGGTCATCGACTGCAGGAGCTGCGTGAGGATCACGCCGGTGGCGAGGATCAGGCCGCTGAGCTCGGCGTTCTCGCGCTCGAGGCGCTCGATTGCGGCGTGGACGTCTTTGCTGTCGGACATGGGGGAAGCTCCGTGCGAGTGGCCTCAAGGCAGGTCCGCTATCTAGCAAGGGCGCGCGCGGGCCGCAGCGGCGATTTTTGCGGTCCTTTGGCGCATTGGGGCGCGGGCGGCGGGGCGCCAGCTCCCTTGGCCCGCGCGCCGCCATAAGCGAGCGGGGCCCATTTTTTGGGGGCTCGCGGGCAGGGCACAGCAGCCTTTCTGTTGCCCTGACTCATAGGGTAGGAATGCCTTCGGGGGCCGGGGGATACCACAACCGGGGTCGGGGCAGGCAAGTGTCGCAAAACGCGCGTCAGGATCGTTGCAGGAGGATGCTGCTCGCCGCGGCGGCAAGCCTCTGTGTGCTCCCCGCGCACTCAGGCCTTGCACAGGAGGGGAAGGACCCGAGCCCCGCGCAGCAGACCAAGAGCCCGAGCGCCGCGCAACAGGTCAGCCCCGCGCCGCAGGTCAAGGCCCCAAGCCCCGCGCCCCAGGACAAGAAGCCTGCCCCTGGCTCGGCCGCGGCCGCGCACGAGATGGCCGACTTCTTCAGCAAGGTCGGCGACCAGATCTACGAGGACTGCATCTTCGAGCTCTCGGACGAGCAGGTGGAGGTGCAGACCGCCCTCATCCAGGCCTACGTCAAGCAGGGCGCCAGCAGCGCCATGGCGCGGAAGCTCGCGGTGAAGCAGATCGAGCCGCCGAAGCTGTCGGCCAAGTGCGCGCAGATCAAAGACCTGCCGCGCACCACCGCCGCCGCGCCACCGCCCCCGCCGCCGGCGGCGTGGACCACGACAACGACGCCCTCGATCGCCAAGAAGCCGGCGCCAGAGGCCATACCCAAGGTGGCGGCCGAGCCGCCGGTACCCGCGATCACGCTCGCCAACAAGAAGACCTTGCCGCAGTGGGACTGCGCGCCCGAGGTCGACTACGTCACCATTCACTTGAAGGGCTACGAGAGGAAGCTCACGGGCGGCGAGATCTGCAATCCGTTCGAGGACGTGGTGCACGAGCTGCCGGACTCCGCGCAGGGCTTCCGCCTCGGCTACACGATCAAGACCGGGCGCCTGTTCGTCGTCGCGGATGACCCACAGCTGAGCGGCAAGACCATTGCCTGGGGCATCTCGGGGCGCGACGTCTGCCGCAACAATCCCGATCCCGACTGCATCGCCGCCAAGGCCGTCGGCCCCCTGCCCCCGGGGCTCTACACCTTCGCCGGCGACAAGGATAAGCGCATCAACTGGGGACCCAACGCCAAGCGCAACGTGGCCGGCGTCTGGCTGACCAAGCTGTGGAACAAGGAGAAGTTCACGCCCTCGCAGATCGCCGGCATCCGCTCGCGCGGCAACATCGCGATCCACGTGCGCCTCAAAGGCGAAATGTCGGAAGCCTGCATCGGCATGGAGCCGAAGGGCTGGGCGTACGTCGCCTCGCTCATCAAGGACGGGCGCGCCACCGGCCTCAACGTCTATATCGACGAGCCCTATCCGCAGATCGCCGAGGCGCCGCCCGTGGTGGTGGCGTCGTCGTTCTCGCTGACGTCGCTGTTCAAGTAGGGCTGCGCGCGGCACATCCGCGCCCCGTCATTGAGGCGCGTCAACGCCGGCTCATCCAAGTCCGCTAAGGTCGCCGCAGCTTCACTGCATCGCCCCGCAAGGAGACGACCGATGGATGCGGAGAGCAGAAAGAAAATCCTCGTGCTGCTCGACCAGCACCGGATCATGACCATCGCCACGCTGCGGCCGGACGGCTGGCCGCAGGCGACGACGGTCGGCTACGTGAACGATGGCCTCACGCTCTACTTCCTGTGCGGCCTCGACAGCCAGAAGGCGGCGAACATCGCGCGCGACGATCGCGTTTCGCTGGCGATCGATCACGATACGCCGCAGCTCATGGAGATCACCGGCCTCTCCATGGCGGCGCGCGCACAAGCGGTGACCGACCGCGCGGAGGCGGAGAAGGTCTTGGCGCTGCTGCCGACGAAGTATCCCGAGCAGGCCTCGCTGCCGATCGAGATGCCCAAGCCCGAGGAGGTCCGCATCTTCCGCGTGACGCCGGCCGTCATCTCGGTGCTCGATTACTCCAAGGGCTTCGGGCACACGGATTTGGTGACGTGCTAAGCGCAGCTTGAGTGCCTACTTCAGCGCCACGGGCGCCGGCGCCCCGCCCCACACGTACTTATAGCCGACCGAGATCACGTCCATGCTGACGTCCGCGGTGCCCAAGAGATGCGGCGTCGGGAATGATGCCCCCACGCGGTCGAAGGGCGCGTTGTCCTCGTAGAACACGTGGCTGTAGGAGAAGTCGAAGCGCGTATCCGCGCTCCACTTGTAGGAGGCGCCGAGGCTCGCCCACACGCGGTTGCTGTCGGGGTCCTGCACCAGGCGCTCCGTCGCCGAGCCGACGGGCGAGATCTCGTAGCCGACGCCCGTCCTCAGCGTCAGCGCCCGCGACCAGTCGTACTCGCCGCCCAGCGCAAACAGCCAGCCGTCGCGCCAGCGGAAGTCGAGGTTGGCGGCCGTGGCGCCGGCAGGCAAACCGAGGAACGGGCCCTGCAGCTCCACCGGGATGACACCGAGGCGGCTCCAGTGCACCCACTCGGCCTCCGCCATCAGCCGCGTCGTCGGCGAGACCGCGTGGCGCACGCCGAGCGAGACCATCTCGGGGAGAATGACGGTGGCCTTGATGGGCGCCTCGTCCACGCCGTAGAGCGTGATGTGGCCGTTGAGCGTGTGATGCACGGCCGAACGGTAGCCGAGGCCGATGGAGGTGTCGCGCGTGGGCGCATAGTCGATGCCGGCCACGGCCCCGACGCCGGTGTCGTCGGCGCGCAGGTTGGCGGCGCCGATAGGCGTGTCGGCCGTCTGCCGCTGCAGGTCGAAGTAGTCGATCTGCAGCCCTACGGCGACGTTGAGGCCCGGCGCGACCTCGTAGGAGATGATCGGCGCGGCGTTGAGGTTGAATAGGCTCGTCGTCACGCCCTCGAAGCTGCCGACCCAGTCCGTGTTCTCGGCCTTGGTGCCGAGCCCGAACGGCGCGGTGAGGCTCACGCCGACGACCGTCTTGCTGTCGAGCCGCCAGGTGACGAAGCTCGCCCCTACCAGCGCATCGCGGCCCATCTGCGTCTCGGCCGGCCCCGTCGTCGGCTGGTCCTGCGGATTGGTGACGGTGAGGTTGGCGGACAGCAGAACGACGGAGTAGCTCGACTCGAGCGACAAGCCGTTGCCGGCGAAGGCCGCGGTCGCCGGGTTCCAGGCGAGCGAGGTGAGGCTTTCACCCCCGGCCGCGGCGCCCGCATACGACATGCCCTGGTAGTAGGCCGATTGCTCGACGCCGAAGCCGCCGGCCAAGGCCTCGCTCGCAGCGGCGAGCAGCGCAAGCGCCGCCAGGGCGGCGAGCCCCATGATGGAATGAGCTTGCATTCGTGCGATGCGGGCCGGTCGGCGCATCTGAATCCCCCCACCGTCTTCATTGCCTTAGGAAAGCGCACGCACTCGCTCAACCGCGGGGGACGCATAAGCTGTGCAGAACGCGTGAATTCCGACGCCGGACTGATCCAAAGTCCCCGGTCCTCTAGCGCTATCGAGCTGCTTGATTCGACACAAGGTGCGGTTGCGGGGCGTCCCCAGGTGGAGGTGAGGCATCCGGGATCGAAGCCACCCCAGGCTCGCCGCCGCGCGGCTGCTCGGCCCCGCGCACATCCCCCCTTCCCCCGAGGGAACCGCGTGCTGTAAAGCTACGTTGATGCGGGGTGGTCCAGATCGAGGGGATTTTTATGCTCAGGCTCCTTGCCATCGCGCTCTTCGTAGGCCTCGTGCCCGTACAGGCCTCCGCCATCATCAATCAGGCCGTCGAGGATGCTTGCCAGAGCGAGTACCTCACCTATTGCTTCGGCATGAAGATCCCGAGCGAGCCGCTGCGAGCCTGCTTCCGTGCGAACATGTACAAGCTTTCTCTGCGCTGCGCGAAGGCGCTGGTCGACAACGGTGAAGCCACCAAGGCCGACATGGCAAAATACCTCGCCACCACCGGCAAGGTGAAATGATCCGCCCATAGGGCGCCGACGGCACCTCTCCCGTCCATGCGAAGCATGGCTTCGCCATGACGGGAGAGGTCGCGAGCTGCGCGTCAGCGAGCGAGCGGGTGAGGGGTTAGGACCTTAATCAGAGCGCGCCTCCCCTCACCCGGCTGTCGTGCTGCGCACGTTCAGCCGACCTCTCCCCCTGGGAGAGGTGAAGGGCGCCCCCTC
>DATIZL010000026.1:0-16037 GCA_035517115.1 Hyphomicrobium sp. | reverse complement strand
GTGCCGCCGCGCCGGCGCCGCTCCTGGCCACCGCCCCTGATGAGCGGTGGCAGGGTGACGCCATCACGCAGGATCAGCGCGCCGGCGCCGCGCGGACCACCAAGCTTGTGCGCCGACAGCACCATCGCGTCGGCACCGAGCGCGGCGAAGTCGACGCGGATGCGCCCGGGTGCCTGCACGGCATCGATGTGCATCGTTGCACCGAGCCGGCGCGCCTCCGCGGCAACCTCCGCGGCCGGCTGCATCACGCCGGTTTCGTTGTTGGCCAGCATCAGGCTCACGAGCACACGCTGCGAGCGCTCGCTTGCACGCGCAAGGATCGACTTGGCAGCCTCGACATCGACGACGCCGATCGTCGAGACCGGCAGAGATGAGAGCCGCGCACCCGATGCCCGCGCCGGCGCCAGCACCGAGTCGTGCTCGATCGACGAGACGCAGATCTCGTCCCAGCTCCCGGCCATCACCCAATTGTTGGCCTCCGTCGCACCGCTGGTGAACACGACCTCGGACGCGTGCGCGTTGACGAGCTTTGCGACCTCTTCGCGCGCGTGCTCGATGATGGCGCGGGCGGCCCGGCCCTCCGCGTGCACCGAGGACGGATTTCCCAAGGTGTCAATGGCCGCGACCATTGCCGCGCGCGCCTCCGCCCGCAGTGGTGCGGAGGCGTTGTAGTCGAGATATGTGCGCGCCGCAGTCATCCCGCTGCCAGCTCCTTTAGCCGCGGCCGCACCGCGAGCTTCTCGCGCGGAATGCCGTCGAGCACCTCTTGCAGCGTCACGTTCGCAAGGAACGCCGCGATGTGGCCGCCGAGCGCGTGCCAAAGATCGTGCGTCAAGCAGCGCTGCTCGCCGAGACAGCCGACGTCGCCGTCGAGGCAGCGCGTCATGCGCGTCTCCTCGTGCACGGCATCCATGATTTCCGAGACGGCGATGTCCTGCGCACGGCGCGCGAGTACGTAGCCGCCGGTGCGGCCGCGTGCGCTTTCGACGAGGCCAGCGCGGCGCAGGCGCAGGAAGATCTGCTCCAGATAGGCGATGGAAAGGTTCTGCCGCTCGGCGATGGCGGACAGCGGAACGGCCGCTCCCTGCCCGCATTTGGCGAGGTCGGCCATGGCCATCACGGCGTACCGTGCCTTGGTGTTCAACTCCACGACGCCACATCCTCCAGCCTAGGGCGCACCGACGCTCCGGCGCTTTCGCTTGCAATCGCCACCCGGGCCTGTGCTAAGAAGCGCGACCGTCAAGAGCCGGGCTGCCGCTGGACCCCGCTCTTTCGAACAGTTCTAAACTCGAATATGAAAATTCCGAGCCCGCAAGTCAAGGTTTCGGAACGGCCAAATTAACCGTCCCGCCGAGCGCAGGCGGGGCCGAGCCACAACCCCCTAAGAACAACCCCGAAGAGCTGAAAAGAGATGCCCGAGCTGATCATCAATGGGCCCGCTGGCCGCATCGAGGCCCGCTACCACCACGACAGCACCCACGACAGCCCCATCGCGCTCATCCTGCATCCCCACCCGCAGTTCGGCGGGACCATGAACAACCAGGTGGTCTACACGCTCTACCACACGTTCGCCGAGCGCGGATTCTCGGTGCTGCGCTTCAATTTCCGCGGCGTCGGCCGCAGCCAGGGCATCTGGGACGGGGGCCCGGGTGAGCTCTCGGACGCCGCTTCCGCGCTCGATTGGCTGCAGCTCGTCAAGCCCGACGCCAAGAGCTGCTGGATCGCCGGCGTCTCCTTCGGCACCTGGATCGCCATGCAGCTCTTGATGCGGCGCCCAGAGGTCGAAGGCTTCATCTGCGTTGCACCACCCTCAAACCTCTATGATTTCTCCTTCCTTGCGCCCTGCCCCTCCTCCGGCCTGATGATCAACGGCGACAAGGACCGCGTGGTCCCCTCCAACTCGGTGGCCGAGCTCTCCCAGCGCCTGAAGACCCAGCGCGGCATCAAGATCACGCATCAGGTCATCCTCGGCGCCAACCACTTCTTCGAAAACAAGCTCGACGAGCTCAAGCAAGCCGTGGGCACCTACGTGGATGCCCGCATGGAGCAGGCCGAGAAGGACCGCGCCAAAGAGAAGGAGCGCGAGCAGGAGCGGGAGCGCGAACGTCAGCGCCAGCGCGAGATCGAGCGGCAGGAGGAGCGGGAGGGTGGCGGCGCCGCCGACGCTGACGCCGAAGCCTGACGGAGCGCAGGCCGCAAAGTCTAGGCAGATAACATCGTGAAAAAGATCGTGCTGTGGGCCGTAGGCTTTCTGGTGGGGGTAGTCGCGCTCGGCGCGACAGCCTACTGGTATTCCCTGAGCCTGCCGGGAAAGAGCTTCACCGGCCCCGTGCCGCCGCCGACGCGGACCGAGGAAGACTTGGCGCAGCGGCTGCAGCGCCACGTCACTGCGATCGCGAGCGTTCCCCACAATGTCTCGCACCCGCGGGAGCTCGAGAGATCCGCCGTCTACATCGAGGGGGAGCTCAAAGCGCTCGGGTTTACGCCGCGCGCGCAGGCCTACGAGACCGACGGCGTGCAAACGCGCAATATCGAGGTCGTGCTGGCGCCGCCCGGCGCGGGCCCCGGCAGCGAGAGCCTCGTCGTCGGCGCGCACTATGACTCGGCCGGTGTCGCGCCTGGTGCCAACGACAACGGCACTGGCGTCGCCGCCGTGCTCGAGCTCGCGCGCCTGCTCAAGGACGCGCCGCTCGAGGGGAGGACCTTACGGCTCGTCCTGTTCGTCAACGAGGAGCCCCCCTACGACCGCACGCCCTTCATGGGCAGCGTGCGCTACGCCAACATGCTGAAGGAGCAGAAGGTGCCCGTCACCGGCATGATGTCGCTGGAGACGCTCGGCTGCTTCTCGGATGAGCCGGGCAGCCAGAAATACCCGGCCCCCTTCGGGCTCATCTTCCCCAACAAGGCGAACTTCATCGCCTTCGTAGCGCTGACGGGCGCGCGCAGCTTCCTGCACGACGTGGTCGCGAGCTTCCGCAAGCACACCGACTTCCCGACCATCGGGGGTACCGCGCCCGACCTCGTCGACGGCATCGGCTGGTCCGACCACTGGTCGTTCTCGCAAGCGGGCTTTCCGGCGGTGATGGTGACCGACACGGCGCTGTTCCGCTACCGGCACTACCACAAGCCGACGGATACGCCCGACAAGGTCGATTACAAGAAGCTCGCCCGCATCACGCTCGGGCTCGAACAAACTGTGCGTGACTTGCTGCAATGAGTATTAGCGCGGCGCCTTGACGATGACGCCACCCGTCATCGGCTGCGCAACGCCCGTCGTATCCGGATAGGTGATCGGCAGACCGAGCACCGAGCGCACGGCAAGGTATGCCCACGCCTCCGCCTCGATGAAGTCGCCGTTGAGCCCCAACGCCTCCGCCGGGACCACCGCATTGGGTACATGCGCGGCGAGCGTGCTCATGAGCGTGCGGTTCTTGCGCCCGCCTCCGCAGATGACCCAAATGCGCGGCTCGATCGGCATGTGCTCGCGCGCCTTCGCGATCGATGCCGCCGTGAAGGCGGTGAGCGTCGCCGCGCCGTCCTCGAGCGAGAGGCCGGCGACGGGGGCGGCGGAGAAATCGTTGCGGTCGAGCGATTTCGGCGGCAGCAGGCCGAAATAGGGGTTGGTTAGAAGTGCGGTCAGCGCGTCGCCGTCGACGCGGCCGCGGCTGGCGCAGGCGCCATCGCCGTCGTGCGCAGCCCCTGTGTGCTTCAGCATCCAGTCGTCGATCAACGCGTTCCCCGGACCGGTATCGAAGGCGATGATGCGGTCGCCGATCCAGGTGACATTGGCGACGCCGCCGACGTTGACGAAAGCCGCCGGCAGCATCGCCAGCTGCACCGCGAGCGCGCGGTGATAGATCGGCACGAGCGGCGCTCCTTGCCCCCCGGCCGCCACGTCGGCCGCGCGCATGTCGAACACCACATCGAGGCCCGTTTCGCGGGCGAGCAGCGCGCCATCGCCGAGTTGCACCGTCACGGCGCGGGCCGGGTCGTGCAGTACCGTCTGCCCGTGGTAGCCGACGAGATCGATGGAGCCGGGGTCGATGCCGTTGGCGGCGAGAAAGCGATTGGCGGCCTCGGCATTGAGCAATGTCAGGTCGCGCTCGAGGTCGGCCAAGCCCCCCGGCCGGTCCTCGCGCCGCTTCAAGGCCTTCGCCTCGGCGAGCGCGGTGCGCAGCCGCAAGCGGACCTCTGGCGGATAGGGAAAGCCCGCAGCCGGCCCGTGCTGCAGCTCGCGGTTGCCGTCGGTCGCGAGCAGCGCCACGTCGATGCCGTCCATCGAGGTGCCGCTCATGAGCCCGAGCGCGCGCAGAAGCTTGCTCATCCGCCACTTCCTGTGCAACTTCCCTCGCCACCCCAGATCGGGACGCGGAAAGTCATACAGGCGTCATGGCCAAACTCAAATCGGACTTCTTGAGAACGCTCACGGAGCGCGGTTTCGTGCATCAGTGCTCCGACGAACCGGGCCTCGATGCGCTCGCGGACAAGGGCGACGTCGTCGCCTACGTGGGCTATGACTGCACGGCGCCCTCGCTGCACGTGGGCAGCCTCATCTCGATCATGATGCTGCGCTGGCTGCAGCAATTCGGCGGCAAGCCGGTCGTGCTCATGGGCGGCGGCACCACCCGCGTCGGGGATCCCTCGGGCAAGGACGAGACGCGCAAGATCCTGTCGCTCGAGGACATCGAGAGCAACAAGGCCGGCATGCAGCAGGCCTTCGCCAAGTTCCTCAAATTCGGAGCCGGCAAGACCGATGCCATCCTGGTCGACAACGCGGAGTGGCTGGCGGAGCTCAACTACATCGAGTTCCTGCGCGACGTCGGGCGGCACTTCTCGGTCAACCGCATGCTGACCATGGACTCTGCCAAGCTCCGCCTCGAGCGCGAGCAGGAGCTGTCCTTCATCGAGTTCAACTACATGCTGCTGCAGGCCTACGACTTCGTGGAGCTCGCGCGCCGCTATAGCACGAACCTGCAGATGGGCGGCTCCGACCAGTGGGGCAACATCGTCACCGGCATCGACCTGGGGCGCCGCATGGGCTCAAGCCAGCTCTACGCGCTCACCTGCCCGCTCTTGACGACCGCGTCCGGCGCCAAGATGGGCAAGACCGCGGCGGGTGCCGTGTGGCTCAACGAGGCGCAGCTCTCCCCCTACGACTACTGGCAATACTGGCGCAACACCGAGGACGCGGACGTGGAGCGCTTCTTGAAGCTGTTCACCGTCCTGCCGATCGACGAGATCGGCAAGCTCGCGGCGCTCGAAGGCGCGGAGATCAACGAGGCGAAGAAGGTGCTGGCGACGGAGGCAACCGCGCTCCTGCACGGGCGCGCGAAGGCGGACGCGGCCGCCGAAACCGCGCGGACCACCTTCGAGGAGGGCGCGCTCGCGCAATCGCTGCCGACGGTGGAGGTGAAGAGCGCGGAGCTCAAAGCCGGGCTCGGCGTGCTCACCGCCTATGTCAACGCCGGCCTCGTCACCTCCACCAGCGAGGCGCGGCGGCAGATCAAAGGCGGGGGCGTCAAGGTCAACGACAAGGCGGTGACGGACGAGAAGCTGATGCTGACGCCTCGGGACCTCACGCCCGAGGGCGTGATCAAGCTGTCGCTCGGCAAGAAGAAGCACGTGCTGCTGAAGCCGGTCTGACGGCGCGCCCGATCTACTGCTTCTTCTTTTTCTGCGGCGCCTGCGTGGTCTGCGACGACCACCCGTCGACGGTGTCGGTGCTCGCCTGCGACTCCTGGTCATCCGCCGGCGCGGCCTGCTCGCTCTGAGGCGCCTCGATGGATGTGCTCGAGGCGCGCGTGCTCTCCGTCGACTTTCCATTCGACGAGTCGTCGCGCCGCTTCACCCTCGGGTTGGGGTCCGTCATCTGGAAGATCTCGCGGAAGATGCCGGGTGCCAGCATCGCCAGCGGATTGACGATGACCTGCGGGTGGTCCATCGGGCCCTGGATGGCGTAGGTCATGCCCGAGAGGCCTTCGCACTTCGGCCCGAGCGCGATGGGGCCGATGATGGGAATCTCGCACAGGTCTCCCATCAGGCCCTGCAGCGGCACGTAGGTGCCGCCAAGGTTCACGTGGCGCGTCTTGAAATCGACCTTGCCGCGGATGGAGGCGCCGAGCAGCGGCCCGCGCAAATAGGACTCCTCCATCACGAACTGCCCGTATCCGACCGAGAACGGCACGCGCATGCGCGTGAAGTCGAACACCTCGCGTACGACCTTGGGCCTGCCGTTCGCAGCGCCGCTCTTGCCCGCCCGCTCCTCGTCCGCGTCGCTGAACACCTCGGACACCACCGGGTCGCCGAGAATGCGGAAGTCCTCCACATAGAGGACGCCCGTCTTCTCGGCCGGCCCGCGCCCGTCGAGGTTCACCTCGAGCCGCACGCGGCCGCCCTGGATGTTGGGGTAGAAGTCGATGAGCTTGAAGGCCTGCCCGGCATCGGTCGAATCCGCCAGCATCTGGCGCGGCTGGCCCGGGTCCTGGCGCAGCTCGACCGCGAGCGGCCTGCCGCCGTCGAGCGTGCCGCGCACGTTGAGCGCGGTGAGCTTTTCCCCCCGCTTCGACATCGACAGCTTGACCCCGCGCAGGTTGACCTCGGAGAAGCCGATCACGTTGGAGATCTCGGCTTCGAGATCGATGCCGTCGCGCGGCTTTTTCGCGGGCGGATGCTGCTGCTCGGCAAGCTGGCCGAGCGAGAACAGCGAGCGGAAGAAATCGCGCCCGTCGAAGGTAGACCCATGCGCCTTCACCTTCCACACGTTGTCGGGCCCGAGCGAGCCCTGCACCTCCATGCGGGTGACGACGTTGAGCGAGAAGTCGGGAAAGTAGAACTCGCGCAGCCGGTTGTCGGAGCCGATGGCGGCCCAGCCCTCGATGGCGATGTCGTCGCCGGCGACCTTGAAGTTCTGCAGCTCGATCTTGTGCGTGCGTCCCTGCGCAATGTCGCACTGGAGCGTCGCCGGGCGCCCCGGCGACTTGTGCCAGGAGACGTTCTCGAGCACGAGGTCGGCGTTCGACAGGTCGGCGCGCAGGCGGATCGCCGGCTCGTTGCGCTGACCGCGCGTTACCGTGATCTCGATCGGCACGTCGCCCTGCACGATGTGGTTGACGTCGAGACCCAGCTGATTGCGGTCGGAGTTGTCGAGCGTCGCGGTTATGCGCAAGGGCGGCTGCTTGTCGATGGGCGCGTCGAAGATGCGCTGCCAGGCGATCTTGGCCAGGACACCGTTGATCAGCATTTGCCCGTTGGCATCGACCGCCTTCTCGGTGATGTCGAGCCCGATGGTGGCCCCTTGCACGTCGTAGGGGCCGAGGAAGTCCTTGGCCTTGCCGTCGGTGATGTGCGCCTTGCCGTCGACCTTGATGGCGCTCGTGGGGAGGTCCGCCAGCAACGGCATCGTCACCTTGAACTGCCCGTCGAACTTTCCCTCAAGCCCTTGGCGCGGCAGCCCCGCCTCATCCATGAGACCGAGCGGCGACTTCTCCATCACGCCCAGCGCCAGCGGCAGGCTCGTCTCCGCTGTGAACACGATCTCGCCAGTCGGTGCATCGCCCATGATGTTGGCAGCGCTGAAGCGGCCGCCCTTCAGCGGCACGAGACGATCGGGATCGAGCGCGATTGCGGCGTCGGGGATGTTGATCTCGAGCGCGTCGTTCTCGATGCGCGTCAGCAGGCGAGGGGCGACGACCGGGGGCATGTTCTCGATGACGCGCATCTCGACGTCGGACGCTTGAACCGCAAGCGAGAGCCGATGCTCGCTCCCCTCCGTGCCGGTCTCGCCCGGATCGACGCCGGCGCCGCTCACGAAGCGGAACGTGCCGCCGAGAAAGTCGGCGTGCGCGACGTGCTCGCCCACCCACGAGCGCGCGCCGGGCGCGATCGCCCTGGGCCACAGCGTCTTCAGAGTGTCGAGCGGCATGGGAGAGAGGTTGCCTTCGAGCCGCGTGCTCGCCGGGTCTGCACCGGCGACGAGATCTCCCTTCAAGGCGATCTCGCCGCCGCCGGCTTTGAGGTTGAAATCCGCTAGCTCGATTTCGCCCCGGTGCGGCAGGATCTTGCCGGTCGCGCGCCAGGACTGCAGGCTGACGGGAGGAACCGAGAACTCGCTCGCGGCGAACATTCCGTCGTTTGCACTGAGATCGTAGGTCCACACCGGATGGCCGTCCTGCGGGCCCTGACTCTGCATGGCGCCCGACATGGTGATGCGGCTGCCGCGCCAGCGCAGCGTCGAGGGCGAAAGCAGAACCCTCTGCGCCGAGCCGTCGTATGCCACCTTGATGGTGCCGCCGTCGACCTCCAATGGGGCCTCCGGAATGGCGGGCAGGCGCAAGTTGCCGTGGCCGATCTCGACGGAAAGCGTTGCGGCGCGAATGTCGCCGGCGGTCGATAGATCGAGCGTCGCATCGCCTGCGACCGGCATGTCGAAGGCCTGCAGCAGGCTGAGCTGCGGCACCGCGGGGGCGAGGCTGCGGGGATGCAACTCGCGGATCGACGTCTTCAAGCGGAGGGTGCGATCGCGCGCCGACTCGTCGGTCTCGAAGGTGAGCTTCCACGGTTGGCCGCCGGACTCGATCGTGGCACGCCCGGCAATGATGCTGCGGGAGCGTCCATGCACGAGCGCAACCGCCAGCGACGGCACGCGCCATTCCGTCGTGCGTCCGGCGTACTCCAGCACGACGGTCGCATTGCGCAGGCCCACCTCCTTCAGGAAGGAGGTGGCGCCGATGCGCTGGCGCGCGTGCGCCGACATGTCGGTGACGAAGTGGGCGAGGTCTATGCGCCTCAAGGGTCCAGGCGCCGGCTCCGGCGCGGCGCCCGCGGCACCGACGCTCTTGGGGCTTGGGGAGGAGGGCTTAGTGGAAGCCTGCGGCGGAGTTGCAGATACCGGCTTGGGCGGCTCCGGCGCAGGTCCCGCATCGTTTTCCACCGGCTTGGGGAAGCTCAGCGAGAGCCCGCCATCATCCGAATAGAAGACGTAGAGCTTGGGCTCGATCAGCTCGACGCTGGCGGGCACGATGCGCGCCGACCAGAGCGCGGAGCCGCTAAGCTCGACGGCCGCAAGCGGCGCGGAGGCCACCACGTCGCCATCGGGCTCGCTCAAACGCAGGTTGCGCAGGCGGAACTCGACCCCACCCGTTTCCGACAGGCTCACAACCGCGTCGTCGATCTTGACCGAGTTGCCGTCGAGCTCGGCGTTGATGCCGCGCTCGATGGGGGCCACGAGGAACGTGAGCGAGACGGGGCCGTGGCGCAGGCGAACGTAGCCGAGCCCGAAAATCAGCACGGCGAGCAAAAGGACGGGGGCGAGGATGAAGGCGAAGCGGCCGAGGCCGTGCAGTACTTGGTCGCACGCCTCAATCGTTGCGGTCAGCCGCGGGCGTGAAACGGGCGCCCGCTGTTGCTCTCGCGTCGGCGCGACGGCAGGGACACCCTTTTTTCTTCCAGTCGTCTGCAAGTCCGCCCCTCGATTGTCTCGAGATTACTTTCGACGCAAACCGACATGACAACGGGCGTGTCCCATGGGTTCCCGGTCCTGCTTCCTCGAGCGGCTCCAGAGGCAATGGCTTTTGCGCGCAAGCCGCCGGGCGACCACGCGCTCAATCCTTGCCGCAAGCAGCCGTTCGAAAGTCCCCCAAACGCTTGCACCGCCGCGGTCTTGCGGGCTATGCCTCCCCACCCGGCGCAAATCTCGGCATGACGTTCACGTGCATGGGAAAAAGCGACAAAAGAAAGGCATGCTGACCATGGTCGAGGACGGTAAGAAAGCCCCCGATTTCGAGCTTCAGGATGCCGACGAGAAGAGCACAAGGCTGTCGGACCTGAAGGGGCGGCCGGTGGTGCTCTACTTCTACCCCAAGGACGATACCTCGGGGTGCACGGCGGAGGCTAAAGACTTCACCTGCCTCATCGACAACTTCAGGCGCGCCGGTGCTGACGTGATCGGCGTCTCCCCCGACAGCGCGCAGAGCCACCGCAAATTCCGCGACAAGTACGGCCTTGGCGTCCGTCTGCTGGCGGACGAGGCCCGCAAGGCCGCGCAGGCCTACGGGGTGTGGGTCGAAAAATCGATGTATGGGCGCAAATACATGGGGATCGAGCGCTCGACCTTCCTCATCGACGAGGCGGGAAAGGTTGCCCGGAGCTGGCGGAATGTGCACGTGCCGGGCCACGCCGAGGAGGTCTTAAAAGCGGTCAAAGCGCTCAAAAGCTGAGCGACGGCCGCGCATACGCGTAAGCCGGCAACAGGCGGTGCATGTCCTCCCCGTCAGCCGGTGACCCGGGTTCTAAAGCGTGCTAAGGATAAAACTTCGGGGGAGCATCCGGCAGCGTAATGTCGCCATGATGCCCGCATCTTAACGGGACCAGAGCGTCACGTTGCGTCTGTCGCATAGCGGAGGTGGAAGCGTATGTTGCCGAACTTCAAGAGATCCGAGTCGGAGCCGCCCAAGGTCACTCCGAACCTCCCCCCCAACGCACCGCAAACGCCCGGCCTCGGCGCGCGCACGCTCGGGCTCGCGCGCAGCCCCGAGCGCAGCGCGGCTTCCGTCATCGGGCCCGACCTCACGATCAACGGCAACCTCGTGTCCAAGGGCGAGGTGCAGGTGGACGGCGAGGTGCAGGGAGACATCCACGGCACCTATGTCGTGATCGGCGAGAAGGCGCGCATCACCGGCGGCATTGTGGCCGAGGAGATCGTCATCCGCGGCCACGTCATGGGCTCGGTGCGCGGCAAGCGCGTGATGCTGCAGTCCTCGAGCCACATCGAAGGCGACATCTACCATCAGGCGCTCGCGATCGAGCAGGGCGCCTTCTTCGAGGGCAAGTCGCGCCGCTCTGACGATCCCATGGCCGACTCCCCGAGGCCGGACATTCCCGGCTTCAACGGCTCGGGCAACGGGCTGACCTAAAGCACGATCGAGAGGTTTTCCTCGCGCCGCGCATCCCGATGCGCGGCGCGATTGCTTTTTGCGCCCATCAGCTCGGGCGCCACGCGGCGACCGCAACGCGGTTTCCGCCGAGGCTCGCGAAAGTGCGCTCGCGACACGTCAATACCAGCACCTGGTGGCTCTCTGCCGCGAGCTTCAACGCCTCGAACATGCGCTCGATGCGCGTATCGTCCGAATAGACCAGGGCATCGTCGAGGATCAGCGGCGCCGGGCTGCCGGCTTCCGCTAAGAGCCGCCCGAAGCCTAAGCGCACCAGCACCGCGAGCTGCTCGCGCGTGCCCTCGCTCAGGACCGCAACCTTCTCGGTGGCCTTGCCTCGTTGCAGCGTCTCGAGCGCGAAGCCCTCGCCGAGGCTCAGCCGCCCGTCGGGGAAGACGAGGCGCAGATAGGGCTCGAGGCGGTCGAGGACGGGCTTGGCGAAGCGCTCCCGCGTCTCGCTCGAGGCCTTGTCGAGCTCGCGGGCAAGCAGCTGGAGCGCGCCGAGCTCCTGCGTAAGCGCACGCACGCGCTCGTCCGCCGCCACGCTGGCTTCGTCAAGCTCGGCGACGGCCGAGCCGACGTCGTCGGCGCGGTCTCCTTTCAGCTCGCCTTCGATGCCGGCCTCTATCTTCTGCAGCTCGGAGAGCTCCTTGTCGGCGGCGATCACGGCGGCGGATGCCGCTTCGGCGGCGCGCTTCAAGCCTGAGAAGCGCGCCTCGTCAGGAGCGGCCTCGCGCCATGCCGCTGCGTCCCTTGCCGCGGCGTTGCGCACGCCCGTCGCTTCGGCGATCGCCATCGTCAACTTCTCGAGCCTTGCCTTGCGCGCGGCTAAATCGCCAAGCTCCGCGGCAAGCTGCTCGATATGGGCTGCGCGCTCGGCCGCGCGCGTCCGCAGTTGCACTTCCTGCTTGCCGACATCATTACGCCGCGCAGACGTGGCGTCGAAATCCTCTTCCGCGTTCGCACGCGCTTCGGTCAGCTCCAGAATGCGAAGGTCCATCGCTTCCCGATCCTGCTTCGGAGCCGGGCCCAGCAGCGCGGCACGCCTGGCAAGCTCGGCATGGGCCGCTTCAAGCCGTTCAACGCCGTCCGGTGCGCGTTCTCGCAATTGTGCGCTGACCTCGGCAAGTTGAGACTGCAACGCGCGGCGCTCCTCCGCGCGCCGCTCGGCGTCCGCGAGTGAGGCGGTGCCCATTCTGCGCAACAGGTGTGCAAGCTGGGCTTCGTGCGCCGCCATGTCCGCCGCATCATCGGCGGCGCTATCCGAGCGTCCTGGTGCTACCGTGATGGCGCCGATGCCCTCGATCTCCAGCGTGACCGGCTGCGCCGGATGCAGCGTGTCGCCATGCGCAAGCGGCTTGCCGCCGATCCTGATCTTGCCGGCGCCACCCGCCGCATAGGTAATGGCGATCGTTGGCGCGGCAGCCGTCAGCCGCGCCGAAAGCGTTGCGATGCTCTGCGCCTCGCGGCGGGCAGCGGAAAGCAATCCCTCCTCGGCGCCGTTGGCGGCCAGCGCCTCGAGGAGCCCCTTGCGCTCGCCGGCGGCCGCGCGCGCGGCGTTGAGCCGGTCGGTCACCTCGCGCAGTTGTGCGGCAAGCGCTTGCGCCTTGCTCCCGCGCTCGGCGGCAGTGAGCGCCTCCTTGGTCTCGTCGCGCTTCTTGCGCGCGGCCTGGGTGCGGGTCTCCTCCTGCCGCAGGCGCTTTGACAGCTCAACGAGCTGCGGCGCCTCGTGCATCGCGGCTTCCTCGAGCTTCGACAGATCGGTGATCTTCGCCCTCAGGCTCTCGAGCGCCGCCGCGCAGGCGGTGACCTTCTCCTCGTGCCGCGCGAGCGCTTCCTCGGCCAGGCGCAGCTTCTCCCGCGCCCCACGCGCCGCCTCGAAGGCGCCCTCGGCGTCGGCCTTAGCCTGCACGCTTTGCGCTGCCACGGCCGGGTCGGCGAGGTGTGCGATCTTCTCGCGAACGGACTCAAGCTGATCGAGCCGTGCCTGCACGTTGGCGAGTCTTGCCCGCGCCGTCTCGCGGCGGCTGGCGAGCGCGCGCTGCTCATCGAGCGCGCCCTTGTAGCGTCCGGTCGGACGCGGCGGATTGTGGCTGGTGACGAGATCGGAGAGCTCGGCCTTGAGCCGGGCGGCGACGAAGCGTGCAGCCCCGCCGTCGGCAACGCTCTCGACCTCGCCCTCGATCACGGCATGCAGAGCGCCCCCGGCTTTCTGCGTCGGGTTAAGGGGCGCAAGCGCCGCGCCCTGATCGACCCACAGAAGCGCGAAGCGGTCCGACCCGTCCGCGCTGGCCAGCAGCTTTGCCAGCCGCGTCTCCGCGTCGGCGCCGCGCGCGATCTCGCCCGAGCGCAGGTTACGCAATTCTACCGAACGCCCGTCGAGGAACTGCTTGCGGATGCGCCAGGTGTCGACGCCGGTCTCGAGATCGACCTCGATCAGCGGCGCCCCGCCCGCGTAGGGGCGCAGGGCCTCGACCGTCTTACGGTCCTTCGAGGTGTGCTTCTCGAACAACACGAGCTTCAAGGCTTCGAGGATCGTCGACTTGCCCAGCTCGTTGGGGCCGCTCAGCACGTCGAGACCGCCGGAGAGGCCCTCGAGCGCGACCGGCTCGCTGAAGCGGCCGACCTCTTTCAAGCGGATGGCGCGGATCTTCACGGCGCCGCCTCCGCAAGGCGTGCCAGCGTGAAGAGCTTGCGCAGCGCCCGCTGCGCGGTCTCGGCATCCTCGCCCTTGCCGCCGGCCGCGGCCTTAAGGCGCTGCGCGACGCCCGCGAGCACGCCCTGCCCCAGGGCTTCGAGATCGGAACTGACCGCCTCGGTTTTGAGCGAAGCGACATCGGTCTGCAGATGGAAGAGCTGCGGCGCGAGCTTGGCGAGGCGCTGCTCGATGGACGCGGACTCGGCGAGCGAGACGAGACCTTGAAGCATGAGTGCCAACAGTCGGCGGGAGGCGGCGCTGCCGAAGCCATCGATCTCGGCCTCGATCGTTGCGAGCCCGCCGGCTCCTTCGAGCCGCTGCTCCCGGCGCAGCCAGGTGAAATGCGCCGTCGGGATGCGCTCGACCTTCGGCACGGCGCCTGCAGCCTCGATGGTGACGGCAAGCACGTGCCCCGGGTCGTTGTCGCGAAAGCCGTCGGGCTCGGGCGTGCCGGAGTACCACACGCGGTCGGAGATGCGCGTCGTCCCGTGCCAGTCGCCGAGCGCCAAATAGGAGAGGCCCGCGGATTTTGCCCGCGCGGGATCGATGGGAACGTTGGCGTCGCCAGCGCTGCCGAAGCCCTGCACCGATCCGTGCGCGAGGCCGATGCGGATGGTGCCGGCGGGCGAGGCGACGGCATCCATGAAGGCGGTCGGATCGCGGGTCGTGCTCTTTGCACTGAGCGGCGCGGCGAGCAGCGCTACGCCGGGCTGCAGCTCGACGAGCCTTTGGCGCGCGTGGACGCGGACGTTCGCAGGAAGGCCGCCGGCGCTGATTGCTTCCCACACCCCGCCCGCGCGCGCGGGATCGTGGTTGCCCGGCAGAAGGTGCCAGGTAAGCTTGGCGTAGCCCTTTAGGCGGGCAAGCAGCTGGCCGGCGACGCTGTCGGACAACGTCTCGGAGTCGAGCACGTCGCCGGCAACGAGCACCGTCCCGGTCCCCGCCCCTTGCGCCGCTGCAGCCACCCGATCGACCGCGTCGAGCCGCTGGGCGCGCAGCACCGCGGCTTTCTCCGCCGGAAACGCCCCGAAGCGCTTGCCGATCTGCCAATCGGCCGTATGGACGAATGTGAATCCCATCGAAGGCGCGATAATGTTCCTATTTTGTTCGCGGCACAAGAGCGCTCGGCCCGCGGGCCTGTTTCACTTTGTGTTGCGGGCCCATGAGGGGCCGCCGACGCCAATGGAACCAAACTCGAAGTCCCCGATTGATGCCGTGACGGTACGGGGATTGGGAAATGCCCAACGACGGGCTGAGCTTAGTGCAGCAGCTTCAGGCGCTGATCCAGGCAGTGCTCGAGGCGCTTTCCCGTTCGCGCGAGATCATTACGCAATTGGACGCCACGAGACCTCCGAAACCGCCCGATCCGAGCCCTTGAGCACGCCCCCCAAGAAGCGGCCAGCGCCCGCGCTTCCAGCGGGCGCCCCGGCCTGTTTCCTCAAGCTTTGACACCCTACGGCTCATGCGCCGTCGTCGCCCTCGTCCTCGAACTCGTCGTCGTCAACGAGGCTCTTCAAGGTTTCGACAATCTGCCCCTCGCCGTCCTCCTTCGATTCCACCAGCCACTCGGCCAGAATATTCTCGCCCTGCTTGAACACGACCTTGAACGGGAGCTCCTCCCCCGCGACCGGAACGACGTCGCCCGTGACGAAAGCCATGGCACCCTCCTTGCTGTAGGCTCTCCGCGGTGGTCCTCACGCGGAGACGAGCGCACACTAGCCACGATTCGAGACATTTCGTGCGCACCGGGAAGGCAACTTAGGCTGTGGAAAAGTCCCATTTGGGCAACCGTCTGCACAAAAGCCGGGACACCGTGCCGGCGGACGTTGAGACCATCGTAATCGGCGCCGGGGTGGTCGGCCTCGCCATCGGCCGCGCGCTCGCTTTGGCAGGCCATCGGGTGCTCGTTCTGGAGCGGCACGGCCGCATCGGCACCGAGACGAGCGCGCGCAACTCCGAAGTGATCCACGCCGGCCTCTACTATCCGCCGGGCAGCTTGCGCGCCAAGCTATGCGTTTCCGGCAAGGCGCTTCTCTATAGATTTTGCGCGGAAAACGCGGTCGCTCACCTCACTTGCGGCAAGCTTTTGGTCGCGACCGAAGACAGCGAGATCCCCAAGCTTGACGCCATCGCAGCGAACGCTAAAGCGAACGGCGTCGCCGATCTGCGCAGGTTGCCGGCCGAGGAGGCCCACGCGCTGGAGCCCGAGCTTTCCTGCGTCGCCGCCTACCTTTCGCCCTCGACCGGGGTCATCGACACCGGCGGCTTAATGCAGGCGATCGAAGGGCACCTGACGACGCTCGGCGGCGAGGTCGTGCCCAATGCCGCCGCGACGCGCATCGATGCTCCTCGCAGCGAGACGGCAGACTTCGCGATCGAGGTTGCGAGCGGCGGCGAAACGAGCGCGCTCA
>DATIZL010000025.1:0-57980 GCA_035517115.1 Hyphomicrobium sp. | reverse complement strand
CGTCACCTCGGCGGCGAGCTCCGGCGTATAGCAGAGGTCGAGGAAGCCGCCCGCCTTCTCCCGCACCGCGCGATACTCGGGCAGGTAGCGGCCCGCTTGCCGCATGAGCCACACGGGCGGAGGCGACAGCGCCGTGCCACTGAGCACCTGCAACAGCCGCATGGAGTTTGGCTTGGTCTTCACGGCGGCAGCGTTGTGCATGTGCTCACTTAACTTGAGAATAGACTCTCAGACTGTTTTTGTTTCTTTTGTTAGGGCTTTGGGTTCTGAGGATATCCCGCCTGTCCTATCCCATTCCCATGGTTGCGCACAGGGGCGCGCAAAGGATGCCGCATCTCGTGGCCGCATCGGCGTGGGACCCACTAGGGGCGTTAAGCACGCCTCTTTTCAAAAGCCTGGACCGGCCTGTGGCGCTGCAACCGGCACGGCTCGCCTGTAGACAAGGGAAGGATGAGCACCGGACAAGGCACAAATCCTCAAGGATAGCCGCGTAGAGGGGACGGCAGTCCGCGTTGGGCCCGCATGTGGGTATTTGCGTGGACGAGCCGGCTGCGTACCGGTAGGACGTGGCGGTGTTGCATGCGCCCCGTTAATAACGAGACCACTTTTCAACAGCCCGTCCCACTGCAATCCTGCCCCGATGGCGCACGCACTTCCGAGCTTCTTTCACCTGCACCTCGTCTCCGACTCGACGGGCGAGACGCTGACCACGATCGCCAAGGCGGCGTCCGTGCAGTACGCGATGGTGCGTCCCATCGAGCACGTGCATCCGCTGGTGCGTACCGCGCGTCAGTTGAAGCGGGTGCTGCAGGAGATCGAGCAGGCTCCGGGAATTGTGCTCTACACCATCACCAACAAGGACTTGTCCGAGCAGCTCGAGCGCCGCTGTGCGGAGCTGAAATTGCCTTGCCTCGCCGTGCTGCAGCCGATCATGGGCGTGTTCGAAAGCTATCTCGGCGCCCCGCGCACGCCGACGGTTGCGGGCCAGCACGTGCTCGACGCCGATTACTTCAAGCGCATCGACGCCTTGAATTTCACCATGGCGCACGACGACGGGCATCTGCCCGCCGACCTTAACGACGCCGACATCATCATCCTTGGCATCTCGCGCACCTCGAAGACGCCGACCAGCATCTACCTGGCGCAGCGCGGCTATAAGACAGCCAACGTGCCACTGGTGCCGGAGCTGCCGCTGCCCGAGCAGCTCACGAAGCCGCACACGGCCTTCATCGTGTGCCTGATCGCGAGCCCCGACCGCATCGCCGAGATCCGGCGCCACCGCGCCATGCTGCTGTCCGACCGCAACCTCGACGACTACGTCGATCGCGAGCGCATCGCGGCCGAGATCGCCTACTCGCGGCGCATCTGCGCCAAGAACCGCTGGCCGGTGATCGACGTGACGCGGCGCTCGGTGGAGGAATCGGCCGCGACGATCCTGAAGCTCTTGCACGATCAGAGCGCGCGGCAGAGCGAGATCGAAGATGACGCCGAAGTCTAGCTTGGGCCAGATCATCCTCGCCTCGACGAGCCGCGCGCGCCGCGAGATGCTGGCCGCCGCCGGCGTTGCGTTCACCGTCGAGGCGGCCGAGGTGGACGAGCCCGCGATCCGTGCAAAGATGCTGCGCGAGAAATCGCCACCGAGCCCGCCGCAAATCGCCGAAGCCTTGGCGCGCGCCAAGGCCGAGGACGTGAGCCGGCGCCACAAAGGCGCGCTCGTCATCGGCGGCGACCAGGTGCTGGCGCTCGGGTCCGAGCTCCTGACCAAGGCCAGGGACGAGGGCGCCGCCCGCGCGACGCTGTTGAGGCTCAAGGGCCGCGTGCACGAGCTGCACTCCGCCGTCGCGCTAGCAGCAGGGGGCAAGGTCAGGTGGGCGCACACGGGCACCGCGCGCCTCAAGATGCGCAACTTCTCCGACGTCTTCCTCGACGAATACTTGACGCGTGCCGGCGACCGCATCGGGCAGTCGGTCGGCTCCTACGAGCTCGAAGGCCTCGGCGTGCAGCTCTTCGAGTCAATTGAGGGCGACTACTTCACGATATTGGGCCTGCCGCTGTTGCCGTTGTTGGCGGAGCTGCGCGCACAAGGGATGATCCCGGCATGAAGCGCGCCTGCGTCATAGGCTGGCCGATCGAGCACTCGCGCTCGCCGCTCATCCATAACTATTGGCTGAAAAAGTACGGCATCGATGGCACCTATACCAAGGAGGCGGTGCCGCCGGAGGCCGTCTCCCAGTTCCTGCGCTCGCTCGCCGCCAACGGCTTTACCGGCTGCAACGTGACCGTGCCGCACAAGGAGGCGGCGTTCGCGGCCGCGCAAGTGAAGGAGCCGTCCGCGCTCGCGGTTTCGGCGGCCAACACGCTATGGCTCGAGGACGGCACGCTGCACGCCGCCAACACCGATACCTACGGCTTCATGACCTACCTGCAGGAGCGCGCCCCCGGCTGGGACGCTCACGATCTGCCGGTGTCCGTCCTCGGCGCCGGCGGGGCGGCGCGGGCAATCGTCTACGGGTTTCTCGAGGCCGGGGTGAGCGAAGTGCGCGTGTTCAACCGCACGCGCGAGCGGGCCGAGGCGCTGGCGAAGCACTTTGGTGCGCGCGTGAAGGCGTTCGATTGGCGCGAGCGCGGGCGCCGCTCGCGCAAGGCTGCGGTGCTGGTCAACACCACGACCATCGGCATGAACGGCGTCGGCAGTCTCGACATCGATTTCCATACCTTCGATCCGACCTGCATCGTCTGTGACATCGTCTACGTGCCGCTGGAGACCGAGCTGATCGTGCGCGCTCTGGGCCGCGGCCTGCGCACCGTCGACGGGCTCGGCATGCTGCTGCACCAGGCGGTGCCCGGGTTCGAGAAATGGTTCGGCGTGCGCCCCGAGGTGACACGCGAGCTGCGCGACCTTCTCGTCGCCGACATCGAGGCAACCACATGCTGATCGTCGGGCTCACCGGCTCACTCGGCATGGGAAAGACCACGGCCGCCGCGCACCTGCGCGCCCGCGGGCTCCCCGTGTTCGATGCCGACGCCGAGGTGCACCGCCTCTATGCCACGACGGCGGCGCCGCTCATCGAGGCGGCGTTTCCGGGGGCGACGCGCGACGGCAAGGTCGACCGTGAGAGGCTCGCCATGGTGTTGATGGCGGAGCCGCAGCGCTTTGCCGAGCTCGAGGCCATCGTGCATCCGCTCGTGCGCGCGTCCGAGCGCGCCTTCTTGAACGAGGAGGCCGCGCGCGGCAGCGCCATCGCGGTGCTCGAGATCCCGCTCCTATTCGAGACCGGAGCGGACCAGAAGGTCGATGCCACGATCGTCGTCAGTGCGCCCGCAGACGTGCAGCGCCGGCGGCTCGCGCACCGCGAGGGGTTCGACGCTAAGAAGATCGACAGCCTGCTCGCCCGCCAAATACCGGACGCGGAGAAGCGGGCGCGGGCGGATTTCGTTGTGGACACCAGCCAAAGCATCGAGGCCAGCGGGGCAGCGCTCGACGCGATTATCGAGAAGTTGCGCGGGCATCGCCGCCGTGCATACGCGCTCTACTGGGCTTGAGCGCGAGCGCAAATCACAGCAGAACGATTGAATGCGCGAGATCGTGCTCGACACCGAGACCACCGGCCTCAACCCGCAAGCGGGCGACCGCCTGATCGAGATCGGCTGCGTCGAGCTTCTGAACCGCATTCCCACTGGGCGCGAGTTCCACCGCTACATCAATCCCGAGCGCGACGTGCCGGCGGACGCCGTCGCAGTGCACGGGCTGTCAGCGGATTTCTTGAAGGACAAGCCGCTATTCGCCTCCGTTGCCCAGGACTTCTTGGGCTTCATCGGCGAGGACGCCCTCGTCATCCACAACGCCGCCTTCGACGTGGGCTTCCTCAACGCCGAGCTCGCGCGCATATCCGGGCCCGAGATCACCATGGACCGCGTCACCTGCACGCTGCAGCTCGCGCGGCGGCGGCATCCGGCCGGTCCCAACAGCCTCGACGCGCTGTGCAAGCGCTATGGCATCGACAATTCCAAGCGCACCAAGCACGGCGCGTTGATGGATTCGGCGCTGCTGGCGGAGGTCTACGTCGAGCTCTTGGGGGCGCGGCAGGCGGCGCTGGGGCTCGCCATGGATGCGCACTCGCCGCTCAATGGCGAGGGAGCCTTTCTGAGACGGAAGGCGGTGCAGCGGCCCGCGCCGCTTGCCCCGCGGCTTACCGCGGAGGCCGAGGCGGAGCATCGGGTGTTCGTCGAGACGCTGGGGGTGAAGGCGCTGTGGCGCCGCTACCTCGCCTTCGCCGTGCCGTCCGACAACTCTTAAAGCGCCTTGCCTGATACGGCGTCGAGGGCGCATCCCCTCACCCGGCTGTCGCGCTCAACGCGCGTCCAGCCGACCTCTCCCCCTGGGAGAGGTGACGTTGCTCGGATCAACGGTCGGGAAGGGTAAGGGGTTAGACCCTCTCAATTCTTCTTGGCGGCGAGCTCCTGCTGCCGGCGGATGTAGAGCGCCGCAAAATCGAACGGGTCGAGCAACAGCGGGGGAAAGCCGCCCTCGCGCGTGATGTCGGCCACGATGCGGCGCAGGAACGGAAACAGGATCGAGGGACAGTTGACGAGCAGGAATGGCTCCAGCGCCTGCGGCGGGATGTTCTGGATCTTGAACAGCCCGGCGTACACGATCTCGAGCTCGTAGACGGTGCCGTGCTGGTTCGTCGCCTGCGCGTTGAAGTCGATGGCGCTCTCGTAGAGGTCGGGGCCGACGCCCTGCGCGTTGACGTTGATCTTCAGCTGCAGGTTGGGGCTGTCGCCCGGCTCCTTCAAGAGCTTGCCGATGTTCGGGTTCTCGAAGGAGAGGTCCTTGATGTACTGCCCGGCGACGTTGACCTGCACGGGCGGTCCTCCCGGCTTGTCGCGCGCGCCTGACTGTCCGTTCTTTCCGTCGCCGGCTTCTGTCATGGAATCGATGTCCGTAGCCTCGTCGTGCTGAGCCGGTGGCTAGCACGCCGCCGGGAAGGGCGGCAACGTCAAACGACGTGCGAAGCCTACCGGTCGCTGTGCCCCTCGTCGGGCTCGTGGCGCTCGAAGGTGGCGTCGATCACGGTCGCGCGCCGCACTTCCGCGCGGCGGCCCTCGCCCGAGACGAGAGGATGATCGTAGATGTCCCCGACCGCGCGGCGGATGAGCCAGCGTCTGAGCGGCGGGATCAGCAGCAATAGCCCGATGGCGTCCGAGATGAGGCCGGGGACGATGAGCAACAGCCCCGCCATGATGACCACGTAGCTGTCGAGCATGGGCTCGAGCGGGATGCGTCCTTCGCGCATGGCGTCGAACGCGCGCCCGACCACGGAAAGGCCTTGCTCGCGGATGACGATGGAGCCGAGGACGGCGGCCGCCACGAGCCACAGCATCGTCGGCCAGAAGCCGATCGCCTCCCCGACCTTGATGAGGACGGCGATCTCGATCAGCGGCAGGGCGACGAAGATGAGCGCAAGAGCCCCGCGCAGGTAGGACAGCATGGGCGGCCTCGTCAGAATTCTCGGTTACTTCGGGCCTAAACGCTCATTAGCGGGCCGGCGCAATGTGGTTGGCTTTGCAGCGTTTGTGCCTTACTTTGCAGGGAGCTACCGTCGAGCGCGTGCGGGCGTACCGGATCCAAGGGCCCTCGTATTGCATTTTATGCTCAAAGCCGCCCTGCCGGTTGGACCGCGCCTCGTGCGCGATCATATATAGCTTTCGTGTCCAGTCACGCCGTTGATGCCAGGAAGGCAACCGCCAATGGAGAAGATCGACCTATTAACCCTCGTCTTGCTCATCGTTGCGGTGGTCGTGGTCTTGAAGCTCAGGAGCGTGCTCGGCCGCCGCACGGGGGATGAGGAGGCTCGGCTCGAGCGCTACCGGGCGGAACGGCGCCAGCAGAGCGCGCCGGCGGCGGCTCCGGAGCCCGATAACATCATCGCCATTCCGCGCCGCGACCGTGAGCCGCCGGCGCCCGCCCCGGCCGCCGAGGTCGCCACCGCGCCCGACGCCGAGACCCGCATCAAGGACTATCCAGGCCTCACCCCCGAGGCGAGGCAGGGGCTGCTCGCCATCGCCAAGGTCGACACGGCCTTCGACACCGAGGCGTTCATCCGCGGCGCGCGCCAAGCCTACGAGATGATCGTGACGGCGTTCGCCGAGGGCAACCGCAAGCTGTTGAAGGGGCTCCTCGACGCGGATGCCTATCGCGATTTCGACCGCGCCATCGCGGAGCGCGAGGCGCGCGGGGAGCAGGTCGACCAGAGCTTCGTCGGCATCAGCAAGGCGCAGATCACCGATGCGGGGGTCAAGGACGGCAAGGCCCATATCGCCGTGCGCTTCGTGAGCCAGCTCATCTCGGCGACGCGCGACAAGGCGGGGGCTGTGCTTTCCGGCGACCCGCAAAAGGTCAAGGACGTGACCGACATCTGGACCTTCCAGCGCGACGTCTCCACGCCGAGGGCGCGCGAAAATCCGAATTGGAAGCTGATCGCCACGCAAGCGCCGGCTTAACAGGCCGGCACGAACTGCCGGGGGGCAGGGATGCGAGGGAAAGGCGAGTGAGGGGGACGGCAAGAGACATGGCCGCCGGAGGGGCGGCGATGGCATTGGCGGTTGCCGGTTTGGCGGCAGCCGTGACAGAGTTGCGTGCCGAGCCGATCATCACCACGCAATCGATCGCGCCCCCCAACCAGCCTACGCCCAAGGCCACGTCGAAGCCGCCCGCAAAACCGCCCATGGCCAAGCCAATAAGCCCGCCGCCGGCGACCGCGCCGGCCGCTCCGACCGCGCCGGTCACACCGCAGTTGGCTACGCCGCAGCCGGCGACGCTCGAGCCCGCCACGTTCGCCGATTTGCCGGGCTGGCAGCAGGACGATCACCTTGCGGCGCTGAAGACGTTCGTCAAATCCTGCGACAAGGTCATCAAGGGCATTCCGGGCGCGAGCGGCGATACGACGTCGGCGGCGATGACTGAAGTCTGCCGCGCGGCGAAGGCCCTGAAGGCGCCGACCAAAGCCTCGGCCAAGGCGTTCTTCGAGGCACGCTTCGTCCCGAACCGCGTCGTGCACAAGGACAGTTGCGGGCTTTTGACCGGCTATTACGAGCCGGTGCTCGAAGGCTCGCGCACGCGCCAAGGGCCCTTCCAGACGCCCGTCTACCGCCGCCCGCCCGATCTCTTGAACGTCATCGCCGAGACGCAGCGCGCGGTCAAAGGCGACACGCTCACGCACGTGCGCAAGACCGACACCGGCACGCAGCCCTACTACACGCGCGCGGAGATCGAGCAGGGCGCGCTCGCCAACAAGGGGCTCGAGCTCCTGTACCTCGCCGACCCCGTCGACGTGTTCTTCATGCACATCCAGGGCTCGGGCCGCATCCACCTCACCGACGGCACCACGACGCGCATCAACTACGACGGCAAGAACGGCCATCCCTACACGTCGATCGGGCGCTACCTCGTGGAGAAGGGCCTGATCGATGCCAACAAGGTGTCGATGCAGAACCTGTGCAAGTGGCTGCGCGAGGACCCGGAGCGGGGCAAGCAGGTCATGTGGCAGAACGCGTCGTTCATCTTCTTCCGCGAGCTCAAGGGCAACGCGGACGAGGGCCCCATGGGCGCGGTGGGCGTGCCGTTGACAGCCGGGCGCAGCCTCGCCGTCGATCCGAGCTACGCGCCGCTCGGCGCTCCCGTATACGTGAGCGCGCCGACGCTCAAGCCAGGGAGCAAGGGCGCAAGCTTCAACCGGCTGATGGTTGCCCAAGACGTGGGCTCGGCGATCAAGGGGCCGGAGCGCGGCGATATCTATTTCGGCTCCGGCGACAAGGCCGGTAAGATCGCCGGCACGACCAAGCACCCGGGCAACTTTTACGTGCTTCTTCCCGCCCCCGCGCCTGGCGCGGTGCAAGCTCGCGAAAGCCTGCCATGGCAGACGACCGAGAAGGCCGCCAAATAAAGAAGCCGGCCAAGCGCGGCGCGGGCCATACGCTATCGGCGGAGGAGCGCGCGCTTTGGGAGCACGCCGCGCGCACGTTGAAACCGCTGAAAGGCAAGCCGCGTGTGCATGCGGCGCAGGAGCAGGAGGCTCCGCCGCGCGCACACGAGAAGGCGCCCGTGCACCGCGCAAACGCACCGCCGCCGAGAGCGCCGGCAAAAGCCACCGCGCTCCCGCCTACGCCGCCGCCGCTCTCCGATCTCGACCGCCGCAAGGCGCGCAAGATCGGCACGGGGAGGATCGAGATCGAGGGGCGCATCGATCTGCACGGCATGCGCCAGGCCGAGGCGCACTTAGCACTGCGCCGCTTTCTCATGCGCGGCTACGCCGAGGGGCGCCGCTGGGTGCTCGTCATCACCGGCAAGGGCGCGCCGCTGCGCAGGGGCGAGGATGAGGGGCTCGTCGGCGTACGCGAGGAGGAGCGCGGGATCCTGAAGCGCAACGTGCCGCGCTGGCTTGCGGAGCCGGAGCTGCGCGCAATCGTCGTCGGCTTCACGACGGCCGCCATCCGCCATGGGGGCGAAGGCGCACTCTACGTGCAGCTCAGGCGCCGGGATCGGCCGGAGTGAGCAGGCCCATTTACCAGCCGAACCCCTCACCTGGCTGTCGCGCTTGCGCGCGTCCAGCCGACCTCTCCCTCAGGGAGAGGTGAAGAAGCACGATTCGGTTGAGGAATACCTCTCCCAGTGGGAGAGGTCGGCGCGCAATGCGAAGCATGCGCGCCGGGTGAGGGGTTAGACCGGAACGGGTGGAGGGCCGTTCCCTCAAGGGCAGGTCGTCGCCATCTTGTCGAGCGCCTGCGCGAGGCCGGACAGCGAGTAGGTGTCGGTCGTGCCGGTGCCCTTCGCCGAAGTGGCCCGCACTACCGCGTTCGAGCCCTTCTTCATGGACTCGATCAGCTTCAACTCCTCGGTCGGGTCGGAGACGAAGCCGCGGTCGCCCTTGCCGAACAGCTTGAAGGTGTCGGAGCCGATGGTCACCGTCATGTCCTTGTCGGGCTTCACCGGGTAGCCGGCCTTGATGCTCGGCTCGAGCTTGATGCCGTCCTTGGGCCACGCCGAGATGTAGAAGTAGATGGGGCCGCGGTTGGCGCCGATGGGCTCGACCGCCTGCGGCTGCGCGGCGACGAAGCAGACCTGCTTCGGGCTCGCGGTGTCGGCGTAGAGGCTCCAGCTCCCCTGATGGTCGACGAGAGCGACCGTTTGCGCGTGCGCGGCCGGGACCAGCATGGCGCTCGACGCGGCCGCCGCTAAAGCGATTGAGCGGATGGTGCTCATAGCAAGCCTCCCTCCCCTAAAGAAAGGCATTGATTCGCTGAAGAATAGGCCCGCCGGCCGGCGCCTGTCATGCCCCCCGGCCGGACTTACCACCGGTAAGTGGATGCTTGGGACCGCCTTCGCGCAGCGGCCGCTCGGCGAAGCGGGCGAGGCTTTTTACCCGGTCGTACATGACGATAGCCCCGGCCATGGCGACGTTCACGCAGAAGCTCGTCGGGATCCTGACGACATAGGCGCAGCGCCCCATCAGCTCCTCCGACAGCGAGCCTTGCTCCGGCCCCAGGATGTAGGCCGCCCGCAGCGGATGGCGGAAGCTCGGCAAATCGATCGCATCCGCCGTGAGTTCCACGCCGACGAGCTTGCAGCCCTGCGGCAGCGCCATCTCGTCGGCGGACGCCCAGTTGTAGTGCGGGATGTGCCACTGGCCCTTGGAGGTGTCGGCGCGCGCCTCGAGCGCCTGGTATGTTGCCCCCACGGTGAAGGTGAAGCTCGCGCCGAAGGCGTGCGCCGAGCGCATCAGGTTGCCGAGGTTCAAGGCCTTCGACATGCGCTCCGCGCCGATGGCGAAGTAGCCCTTGGGGCTCGGTGGCCAATGCATCGGCATCTGCGGCATGGAGGGATTCCGTCGTGAAATTCCGCCGCCGGTTCTTGCCGGGATCAGCGGCGCGTGGTCGAAGGGCAGCCGGTCTTGAGCTGCCCGCCGGAGGTTTTACATGAAGGCCGCGCTTTGCAAGAGCCTTACCGGGCCGGACGGCATCGTGATCGAGGACATCGCGCCGCCCAAAGCCGGTCCGGGCGAGGTCGTCATCGCGGTCAAGGCGGCGGCACTCAACTTCTTCGACACGCTCATCACGCGCGGCAAGTACCAGGTCAAGCCCGAGTTGCCGTTCTCACCCGCGGGCGAGGTCGCCGGCGTGGTGGCTGAGATCGGCCAGGGCGTTAGTCGCTTTGCCGCCGGCGACCGGGTGATGGCCTGCGTCGGCTATGGCGGTGCGCGCGAGGAGGTCGCGGTCAAGGCAGATGCGCTGGTGCCGATCCCTGCAGGCGTGAGCGATGAGGTCGCGGCAGGCGTGAGCGTCACCTACGGAACCGCTATCCACGGCCTCAAGGACCGCGCCCGGCTGAAAGCCGGCGAGACCGTGGCCGTGCTCGGCGCGGCGGGCGGCGCGGGGCTCGCCGCCGTCGAGATCGCCAAGCTCATGGGCGCCCGCGTGATTGCGGTTGCCTCCTCGGAGGAGAAGCTCGCCGTCTGCCGCGCGCACGGGGCGGACGAGGCCGTGAACTACGGCGCCGCCGACCTCAAGGCGGGCTTGCGCGCGCTCACCGGGGAAGCCGGCGTCGACGTCGTCTACGATTGCGTCGGCGGCCCCTCCTCGGAGGCTGCGCTGCGCGCGCTCGGCTGGCAGGGACGTCTGGTCGTCGTCGGCTTTGCCTCCGGTGAGATCCCGAAGCTCCCGCTCAACCTGCTGTTGCTCAAGGGCGCCGCGGCCATCGGCGTGTTCTGGGGCGAGGCGGTGCGTCGCGATCCTGAAGGCCACCGCCGCAACATGGAGGACGTGCTCGGCTGGGTCGCGGCCGGAAAGCTGCACCCGCGCGTCCACGCCGCCTTCCCGCTCGCGCATACGGCAGAAGCCATCGCCGTGCTCGATAAGCGCGAGGCGGTCGGCAAGGTCGTGCTCAAGATTTGACCGGCTTTTGACACGGGCCTTCAGGAAATCTTTGCAACCTGCGGTGATGCTCGGAGCCTTCCGTTCGAAATCGGATCTCGGCAGGGCGGGTCGCTGGCACATGCGTGGCGTGAAGGCTCTCATCGCAGGAACGGCGCTCTTGACGGCGCTGATCGCCACGGCGCAGCCGTCGCTGGCGGAAGGGCTCCTACGGCGCCTGTTCGGCGGCATCGTCGAGCGCCTGCCGGAGTACCGTTTCAACTTCGGCCGCATGGGCCCGTCGGGCTACGGCAGCGACGACGCCTACGACGGCGGCAGCTGGCAAGAAGACTACGGCTCCTATCGGACGCTGTGCGTGCGCCTATGCGACGGGTTCTATTTCCCCATCAGCGACGGCGTGCGCCGCGAGCGCCTCAACAGCGATGCTCACCAATGCGCGCAGCGCTGCGACGGAGAGGCGCGCCTGTTCTACTATCCGACCGCCGGCGGCAGCGTGGAGACGATGGTCGATCTCACCGGACGCCGCTACGCCGACCTGCCGAACGCGTTCCGCTACCGCAAGTCGCTCGTCAACGGCTGCGCGTGCAAGCCCGCTCCCTGGTCGCCGCAGGAAGCGGCCCGCCATCAGGGCTATGCGGCGCAGGCGGCGCAGGGAGCTGAGCCTCCGGTCGAGGATGCGCGAAGGACGGCGCCGGCGACGCGCGAAGCCTCACGCAGCCCGAGCCCTTACGACGAGCCGCCGCGGGTCTACGGACGCGGCCCGCAGACGCCGTGGGATCCCGATCATCCGGGCGCCCGCCCGTCCTGGGGCTGGGACCACGACTAAGTTACGCAGCGCTCACCACCCGCCCTCGTGGTCGGCCAGGTCGGCGAACTCGCCGCCGCGCAGGAAGAACGCTTCCTCGACAGCGTAAGGGCCCCCGCCGATCTTCGGGCGCGAGGAGAAGAGCACGAAGCGCCCCACGAGAAATGGCTCGGAGCGATAGGCGCCGATGCGCCCGAGCACGCGCGCCACCTCCTCGGAGGTCGCATATTTGAGCCGCGCCAGCGTCACGTGCGGCTTGAACGCGCGGTTGTCGGGGGGAAGACCGACCGCTCGCGCCGCGCGCTCGTTGGCTCGCGCCAGCGCCTCGAGCTCGGAGGTTGGCTCGGCACCGATCCAGATCGAGGTGGGATCGTTGCCGCCGAAAGCGCCGACGCCCGTGAGCCTGATCTCGAAGGCGTCCATCGAGATGCTGGCGAGGCGCTCGATGAACTCCTCGGCTTGTGGCCGCTCGATGTCGCCGCAAAAGCGCAGCGTCAGGTGGTAGTCCTCGGGCTCGATCCACTTGCCGCCGCCGGGCAGCGGCATGCGCAGGCGGGCAAGCTCCGCGCGCTGCTCGGCGGGGATCTCGATGCCGGTGAAGAGGCGGGGCATGGCTCGCGCCTTTCGCGCTCGCGGGGTGCTAGGTTTTCGGCGCGGCGGCGCGCTGTTGCGGGGAAGTCCGGCCGATCAGCTCCACGACCGAGGGCATGATGCGCTTGACGATCTCGGCGACACCCTTGCCGGTCGGGTGCATGCCGTCGTCCTGGTTGAGTTTGGTGTCGAGGGCCACACCTTCAAGGAAGAAGCGATAGAACACGAGCCCGTGCTCCTTGGCGAGGTCGGGATAGATCTTGTCGAAGTCGTCCGAGTAGTGATCGCCCCAGTTGGCCGGCGACACCATCCCCGCGAGCAGGATCGCGATGTTGCGTTTCTTCAAGGCGGCGATGATCTGCTCGAGGTTGGCGCGCGTGACCTTGGGGTCGATGCCGCGCAGGGCATCGTTGGCGCCGAGCTCGAGGATGACGGCGTCGGTGCCGTCGGGCACCGCCCAGTCCAGCCGCTTCAAGCCGTCAGCGGTCGTGTCGCCGGCGACGCCACCGTTGGTCACGACGACGTTGTGGCCGGCCGCCTTGAGCTCCCTCTGCAGCTGGGCCGGGAAGGCATCTCTCGGCCTCACGCCGTAGCCCGAGGTCAGGCTGTCGCCGAAAGCCACGACGTGCAGGGGCTTGCCCGGCTCCGCCGCCAGGGTGGACAAAAAGATCACACCCGCTAAAGCGTTGACGACGAAGAGCATCCCCACCACGTGTGCGAGGGTGCTTGCTCCCGGTCGTGCCGCACTTCGCTCCATGTTTCTGCCTCATCAATCAGAGAAGGGCGTGGAGTGTGAGGTAAAGGCGTGGTCGGCGTGAGGCAAGGCCCAGACTGCATCGCAACCGCCGCAATCTGAAAGCAACGGAGCCATTTCACGTCGTGAGCCAGCCGATCGTCGCCCTAGAGAATGTGCAACTCACGCTTACGAGCCGCGCCGGGCCCGTCGAGATCCTGCGCGACGTGAGCTTGAGCGTCGAGCCCGGGCAGGCGCTCGCGGTCGTCGGGCCGTCGGGCTCGGGCAAGACCTCGCTTCTGATGGTGATCGCTGGCCTCGAGCGCGCGTCAAGCGGCCGGGTCGAGGTCGCCGGGCACGACTTGACGCGGCTCGGCGAGGACGAGCTCGCGTTGATGCGCGGCGCCGAAATCGGCATCGTGTTCCAGTCGTTCCATCTCGTGCCGACCATGACGGCGCTCGAGAACGTCGCGCTGCCCTTGGAGTTCGCGGGTACGGCGAACGCGTTCGAGATCGCGCGAGAGCTTCTCTCCGAGGTGGGCCTTGGGCCGCGCATCGATCACTTCCCGGCCCAGCTCTCGGGCGGCGAGCAACAGCGCGTCGCCATTGCACGCGCGTTGAGCCGTTCCCCGAAGCTCCTGCTCGCTGACGAGCCGACGGGCAACCTCGACGGCAAGACCGGGCGCCAGGTGATCGACCTCCTGTTCGGGCTGCAGCGGCGCCGCCAGGCTACCCTCGTTCTCGTCACCCACGACGCGCAGCTCGCGGGCGCGTGCGAGCGCACGATCCGCATGGAGGACGGGCGCATCGAGCGGGCGCCGGAGCTTGTCGCATGAGCGCGACGGATGCCTTCACCGGGCCCGTGCGCGCCAGCGAGTGGCGCTTGCCGGTGCTCGCTTCGATCGCCTTGCGCGAGCTGCGCAGCGGCTTTGCCGGCTTTCGCATCTTCATCGCCTGCGTGGCGCTCGGCGTCACGGTGATCACGGGCGTCGGCGCCGTTTCGGAAGCGCTGCGCTCAGGCTTCGAGCGCCAGGGCGAGGCGATCCTCGGCGGCGACATGACGGTCTCGCGCATGCACGTGCGCGCGGCGGGTGAGGAACGCGCCACGCTCGAGAAGCTGGGGCGCATAAGCGAGACGGCAACGCTTCGCACCATGGCGCGCCGCGTCGACAACGCCGATCAGGCACTCGCCGAGCTGAAGAGCGTGGACGCGGCCTACCCGCTGGCCGGCCAGGTTGGCCTTGCCGGCGGCGGCTCGCTGCAAGAGGCGCTGACACGCGGCGCCGTCATCGATCCGGCGCTTCTGCAGCGCTTGGGGCTGACAGTCGGCGATGCCGTCATGATCGGAACCGAGCAGGTGCCCGTGGCGGCGGCATTGAAGGCGGAGCCCGATGCCCTGTCCGACCGCTTGACCTATGGGCCGCGCATCTTCGTCTCGCAAGCCACGCTCGACAAATCGGGCCTCATCAAGCCGGGCACGCTCATCCGCTGGCGCTACGCGCTCAAGCTCGCGGGCGGAAAGCAGGCGGGCGAGGAGGAGCTCAAAGCGCTGCGCGAGCGGGTGACGGCGGCGCTGCCCGAGGCGGGCTTCACCATCACCGACCGGCGCGATCCCTCACCGCAGGTGACGCGCACGCTCGACCGCCTGCGCCAATTCCTGACACTCATCGGCTTGACCGCGCTCCTCGTCGGCGGCGTCGGCGTGGCCAACGCGGTTGCCACCTTCATCGACAAGCGGCGCAAGGTGATCGCCACCATGAAGAGCGTGGGTGCGACGAGCCGCACCGTGCTCGCCATCTTCCTGATGCAGGTGCTGTTCGTCGCCGTCCTCGGCATCTTGATCGGGCTCCTGTTCGGCACGGTGCTGCCCTTCGTGCTCAGTGCGCTCTACGGCGATCTCTTGCCGCTGCGCGCCGACGTGACCGTATCGCCGCTCAGCATTCTCTCTGCGGCCGTCTACGGCCTCACGGTCTCGCTGTTGTTCACGCTGTGGCCGCTGGGGCGCGTGGAGCGCGTCAGCGCCAGCGTGCTGTTCCGCGACGAGGTGGCGCCCGAGCGCGCGTGGCCGAGCGCCTGGATCATCGCCGCGACGCTGATCGCCGCCGCGGTGCTCGTCGGCTTTGCCCTGCTGACGTCGGACTCGAAGCGCCTCGCCTTCTATTTCTGCGGCGCGGTGGCCGTGATCTTCGCCGTGTTCTGGGCGCTCGGCTCGGCGGTGACCGCGCTCGCGCGCCGCTCGCCGCGCCCGCGCACGCCGGAGCTGGCGCTTGCCATCGGCAATCTCGGCGCTCCGGGCGGCCTTACGCGCTCGGTCGCGCTGTCGCTCGGCGCCGGGCTGTCGCTGCTCGTGGCGGTGGCGCTGGCAAACGCCTCGCTCGTCGCCGAGCTCCAGGAACGGCTGCCGGCGCGCTCGCCCGACTATTTCGTGCTCGACGTGACCAAGGAGGATTTCCCCGCCATCACCAAGCTCGTGCAGCGCGAGGTCCCGCAGGCGGTGCTGGAGGAGGCGCCCATGCTGCGCGGACGCATCGTGCGCTTCAACGATACTCCCGTCGAGGAAGTGAACGCGCCGGCGGAGGCGCAGTGGGTGCTCAACGGCGACCGCGGGCTCTCCTACTCGGAGACGGTGCCCAAAGGATCCAAGGTGGTCGCGGGCGAGTGGTGGGCGCCCGACTATGCAGGCGAGCCGCTCGTCTCCTTCGAGCGCGATCTCGCAGGCAAGCTTGGCCTGAAGCTCGGCGACACGGTGACGGTCAACGTGCTCGGGCGCAACGTGACGGCGCGCATCGCCAACCTGCGCGAGGTGAAGTGGGAAAGCCTCGCCATCAACTTCGTGATGGTGTTCTCGCCCAATACGCTCAAAGGCGCCCCGCACAATCTGTTGGTCACCATCTCGCTGCCCGACGCAACGCCGCCCGCGACGGAAGCGCAGACGATGCGCACGCTCGGGCGCGACTTTCCCGCGGTCACTGCCATCCGCGTGCGCGACATCCTCGACCAGTTCGGGTCGGTGTTCGCCAAGGTGATGATCGCGGTGCGCGTGGCCGGCAGCGTCACGCTGCTTGCTGGCGCGCTCGTGCTCGCCGGAGCTTTGGCGACCGCGCAGCGCCGCCGCATCCTCGAGGCCGTGATCCTGAAGACGCTCGGCGCCACACGCCGCCGTATCCTAGTCTCGCACGCCTTCGAGTACCTGCTGCTCGCCGGCGCCACGGCCATGTTCGCGATTGCACTGGGGGCGGCCGCGGCATGGCTCGCGGTCACCCAGGTCATGAACATCGGCTTTACGTTTTCGCTTTCCGCCGTCGCCATGGCGATCGCGGTTGCCATGGCCCTCGTGCTGGCCTTCGGCGGCGCGGGCACCTGGGCCGTCCTGCGGGCGCCCGCCGTCCCCTACCTGCGCTCCGAGTGAAGCCTCTGAAAACGCCCGTCTTTCGGGCGGATAAAGGGAATTTAAGCGTTCAAATATGAATATCCGCGCGCCTTGAAAGCATCATGCGCGTTGCGCATATTTCGGGTGGAATTTGGCGGTTTCCGCCGGACAGCTAAGGAAGGATTCGATGGCTCAGCTCGACAACAGGTACGCGCAATCGCCGACGATGGCCCGCGCGGGCGTCGCGGTGGATGAAGGCCTGCGCGCCTACATGCTCGGCGTCTACAACTACATGGCCGCTGGCGTCGCTCTGACGGGCGTCGCGGCTTATCTCACCTACACGCTGGCGGTGCAGGACGCTACGCTGACGTCATTCGGCGCGCTAATCTACACTTCACCGCTGCGTTGGGTCGTGATGCTCGCCCCGCTTGGCTTCGTGCTCTACCTCGGCTTCCGCCTGCAGCAGATGAGCGTCGGCGCCGCCCAGGTCGCCTTCTGGCTGTTCGCGGCCGTTATGGGCGTCTCGCTCTCCTCGATCTTCTTGGTCTACACCGGCCAGTCGATCACGCAGATCTTCTTCATCACCGCGGCGACCTTCGGCGCGCTTAGCCTGTGGGGCTACACGACGAAGCGCGACATCTCGGGCTGGGGCTCGTTCCTGTTCATGGGCCTTGTCGGCATCATCCTCGCTTCCCTCGTCAACATCTTCCTGCAGTCGAGCGGGATGCAGTTCGCCATATCCGTGATCGGCGTCTTGGTGTTCGCGGGCCTCACCGCCTACGACACGCAGCGCATCAAGGACGGCTACCTGATGATCCGCCATGACGCGACGATGGTGGCGAAGAGCGCGATCATGGGTGCCCTCAACCTCTACCTCGACTTCATCAACATGTTCATCATGCTGCTGCAGTTGTTCGGCAACAGCCGCAACTAGCCGCCGGCAGGCGACAGAAGAACACGCGAGAGCCCCGGTTTCCGGGGCTCTTTGCTTTTCGCCAGAGTGTTCAACATCGACTGCGCATCCCCTCACCCGGCTGTCGCGCTCAACGCGCGTCCAGCCGACCTCTCCGAATGGGAGAGGTGTTGGCAGCCGGAATCTCCACTTGACCTCTCCCTTTGGGAGAGGTCGGCTCGCCATGCGAAGCATGCGAGCCGGGTGAGGGGTTAAGGAGCTAGACCGCGACGAGGCGGGCGCGATCCTCGAGTACGTTGAGGACGCGGCGCAAATCATGTCCGCGCTTCAAAATCAGGCCGGCCGGCGCCACCACCGAATAGGCGCCCTGCTTGCGCGCGAGCCGCGGCGTCTTCTCGATGCGGAACAAGGGACACTCGCTGGCGCGGCGGAAGATCGAGAACACTGCTGTCTCGCGCCCGAGATCGATGGCGTAGTCGCGCCATTCGCCGGCGGCGACCTTGCGGCCGTAGACGGCGAGGATCGCGCTGAGCTCGTGGCGGTCGAAGGAGGTTAGTCGCTGAGTTTCGGGCTTGTGCGTGTCCGGCTTCTGGCTTGCGTGCGGCGGTGGGCCGCGAAAGCCGCCCGCTTTGCGCGGGCTGAAAATTATTGGTTCGGTTTCGCTCAATGGCGCCTCCCCTCGTGACACAAATATGATCGCGCCGCGCGCGTTGGATTTCAAGGGCTCGCAGCGCTTCAGTTGCGAAGCGTGCTGAAGCAACTGCGCGTTTTCGCGGCACGGAAAATCCCTGAATAGGTCAAATTCAGGTCCTTGCGCGGACAACGATCCGCCCCAAACCTCTGCGACCTTGCGATCGTTGCCTCTAGGCCCGATCCGGACGAAGCCGCACCCGGATCTCAGCCCCCCAGCCCCCCGGGGCTGCTTTGGCGGATCGGGCCTTGTTAGGCAGCGACCAATCCCTGAACTCCTAGTCCCCAGAGCACGTTCGGGCCGGTTTCCCCACCGGCCCTTTTTTCGTGTCGGGACGATTTGGCGGCTTGCTGGCCGCGCCGCGGCTGCGGATAAGCGTGTGAGCGAAGATACTTACGAAGGATGATCGGCGGTGGCGGCGCGTATAGGCAAGCGGGGCGGCGGAAAGACGAGCACTAAGGGCCGAGCAGCGCCACGGCGAATGCCCAAGGGCCGCAATCCGCTGCTCGGCAAATGGTCGACTCCCTTCGCGCTGCCGCCGTTCGAGGCGATCGAGCCCGCGCACTTCGCGCCGGCCTTCGCTACGGCTCTCAAAGAGCACAACGCCGAGATCGCGAAAATCGCGGGCCAGAGTGCGCGGCCGACCTTCGCCAACACCATCAGGGCGCTCGAACGCAGCGGCCGCGCCTTGAATCGGGTCAGCGCGGTGTTCTTCAACCTCGCCGGCGCGCACACGAACGAAGGCCTGCAGGCGGTCGAGCGCGAGATGGCGCCCAAGCTCGCCGCGCACGAGACGGCGGTGATGCTCAACCCCAAGATCTTCAGGCGCGTAGAGGATCTCTACAAGCGCAGCGACCGCCTGCGCTTGACGGACGAGCAGCGGCGCCTCTTGGAGCTTCACCACACCTGGCTCGTGCGCGCGGGCGCCAAGCTCGGGCGCAAGGCCAAGGCGCGCGTCGCCGCGATCAACGAGCGGCTGGCGGCGCTGGCGACGCAGTTCGCCCAGAACGTGCTGAAGGACGAGCAGTCCTGGCGCCTGGTGCTCGATGGGGAGCACGATCTCGCCGGTCTGCCGCCCTCGCTGCGGGCGGCGGCGGCCCGCGCCGCAGCGGACTTAGGCCTCAAGGGCAAGCACGTGATCACGCTCTCGCGCTCTAGCGTGGAGCCGTTCCTGCAGTTCTCCGCGCGGCGTGATCTACGCGAGCAGGCCTTCAACGCCTGGGTGAAACGCGGCGAGATGGGCGGCGCCACCGACAACCGTGCCATCACTGCCGAGATCATGGCGCTGAGAGCGGGGCTCGCCAAGCTGCTCGGCTACGACAGCTACGCCGACTACAGCCTCGGCGACGCCATGGCGAAGACGCCGGCCGCGGTGCGCAACCTGTTGACGGCGGTGTGGCCGGCCGCGGTGCGCCGCGCCACGCAGGAGCGCGCGGCGCTGCAGGAGCGCGTGCACGCGGAAGGCGGCAACTTCGAGATCGCCGCCTGGGACTGGCGCTACTACTCGGAGAAGGAGCGCAAGGCGCTCTATGACTTGGACGAGGCGGCGACGCGCCCCTACTTCACCCTGGAGACGGTCATCGCCGCGGCGTTCGACACGGCGACGCGCCTGTTCGGCCTGCGCTTCAAGGAGCTCGGCGATGTCCCGCGCTATCACCCGGACGTGCGCGTGTGGGAGGTTAAGGACGAGCGCGGCGCCCACGTCGGCCTGTTCCTCGGCGACTACTTCGCGCGTCCCTCGAAACGCTCGGGCGCGTGGATGAGCGGCTTTCGTACGCAGGCGAAGGCTTTGGGCAACGTGCGCCCGGTCATCGTCAACGTGATGAACTTCGCGCGCGGCGAGGAAGGCGAGGCGACGCTGCTGTCGCTCGACGATGCGCGCACGCTGTTCCACGAGTTCGGGCACGGCTTGCACGGGCTGTTGTCGGACGTGACCTATCCGTCGATCTCCGGGACGAGCGTGCCGCGCGACTTCGTGGAGCTGCCGTCCCAGCTCTATGAGCACTGGCTGATGGTGCCGGAGGTGCTGCAGCGCTTCGCGATCCACTACCGCACGGGCAAGCCGATGCCGGCCAAGCTCGCGCAGCGCATCAAGAAGGCGCGCAACTTCAACCAGGGGTTCTCGACGGTGGAGTACGTGGCCTCCGCGCTCGTCGACATGGAGCTGCACGCGCTGCCCGAGGTGAAGGAGCTCGACGTCGACGCCTTCGAGCGCACGACGCTCAAGAAGCTCGGCATGCCGCGCGAGATCGTCATGCGCCACCGCATCCCGCACTTCCTGCACATCATGGGCGGGTACGCGGCCGGCTATTACAGCTACATGTGGTCGGAGGTGATGGATGCGGATGCGTTCGCAGCCTTCGAGGAGACGGGCGACGCCTTCCACCCGGGGACGGCGAAGCGCTTGAAGACGTACATCTATTCCGGCGGCAATCAGCGCGACCCGCTGGAGGCCTACGTCGCCTTTCGCGGCCGCGCGCCCGAGATCGCCGGCATGCTGAAGAAGCGCGGGCTCGACGGCTGAGCGCTGAGCCACCCCCTTGGGGGGTTCAGGCGAATTTCTTGAAGTCGTTCTTGTCGGAGGTGAGCAGCTCCAGGAAGCGCACGTTGATGTAGATGTTCTCGCGCCCTTCCTGCCGCTCTTGCAGCACGCCCTTCGCGACAAGCTCCTTCAGGTGCTTGCTCGCGGTCTTCCGGTTGCCGAGCTTCGCCTCGACGATATTGCCGATGCGGCTGTAGGGCTGGGTGAAGATCACCTCGATCAGCTCGCGACTGTAGATCTTGGGCGAAGTCGCGCTGACGTAGGCGACGGTTGCGTCCATCAGGTCGCGGATGGCACGGATCTTCGCAGTCGTCCACAACGACGTCTCCTCCACCGCTGTCAACATGTAGAGCAGCCACGCCTCCCAGGCGTTCGATGTCGTCACCGCGAGCAGCCGGTCGTAGTACTCGCTGCGATGCTCGTTGATGTAGCGGCTCAAATAGAGGATCGGCAGGTCGAGGAGCTTCTTGTCGATCAAAAAGAGCGTGTTGAGGATGCGCCCCGTGCGTCCGTTGCCGTCGGTGAAGGGATGGATGGCCTCGAACTGGTAGTGGGCGGCCGCCATGCGGATGATGGGATCGATTTCGTCGCGGCTGTGCAGGAACTGCTCGAGCTCCGACAGCTTCTGGCGCAATAGCGCTTGTCCCTCGGGCGGCGTGTAGACGATTTTGCCGCTGGGATGGTGTGCGAGAGCGGTGCCCGGCACTTGGCGGATGTCGAGGTCCACGTTCTTGATGGCGCGGCAGACCAGCACGGCGGTACGTGTGCCGAGGGGCTTTGCTTGCACGTCGCTGAAGCCTTGCATGAGGGCAGTGCGGTAGCGCAGGGCCTCCTTGGTCGCGTCGTCGGCCTTGTCCGGGTTGATGTTTGCGAATTTGAAGAGAGTGTCGTTGGTAGTGACGATGTTCTCGATGGCGGAGCTGTCGCGGGCCTCGCGCAGGGGAATGGAGTTGATCAGCACGTCCTGGTTGGGGATGAGCCGAGCGGCCTCCTTGAGACCGGCCAGCGCCCGGCTGGCGCTGACGCATTTGCGCAGCACCGGTATCGTCTCGAGCACGTCGGCGGGCGGGATTGGCGGCAGGGCATTGTATGGCTTGGCGGGATTGAACTGGCCTAATGTGGGTAGTTTATGCGCTTTTTTGACCATATTCCCAGCATATGGGCACGCGGTGGACATGTCCATAACAACGTGTCCAAGAAATCGTGTTTTTTGACCATATCCACGACAATGAGGGCGCGCCTTACCTATATCGGAAAGCACGCCATCCGCACTCGCGACTAGCGATCGGCTACCACAGCCCCGTCCAGGCGGAGCCGAGGATGGGGCCGGCCTTGCCCTGCTGCAGGAACACGATGCACGCCTCCGTCTCCGGGCGCATGATCGCGGTGCGGGCGAGCTGCAGGTTCATCGCCTTGCCGTTCCACGTGCCGACGGGGATCAGCTCGCGCACGATGTTGGTGTAGGTCAGCGTCTTGCCCGAGTTCTCGCCGCGCTGCACGGGGATCGTCGCGGACTTCTGAACGACTGCGAACCAGATCGTCGCCTCCTTGCTGGCGAGCTCGGGCGGCGCATCGCCAGCCTCGATGACGATCGACTTGCCCTCGTGCCAGAAGCGGATCGGCACGCGCATGGTCTTTAGCTTCTCGTCCGTCTGCTTGATCGCGGCGTCGATGGCGCTCTCGTCGCTGCCGTTAACGCCCATCATGCCGTTGACGACGACTTGCGGCGTGTAGATGGCGCCGTCCCCGCGCGCCTTGGCATAGGCCTTCTGCCGATCGCTGTTCTTGTCGGAGGCGAGCGTGTCCTTCCAGCCGAGGTAGTCCCAGATGTCGACGGGCAGCGAGATGGCGATGACGTCGGGCCGCTGCGCGAGGTTCGCGAGCACGCCGTCAGCCGGCGGGCAGGTGTCGCAGCCCTGGCTGGTGAACAGCTCGAGCACGTTCTTCGGCGGCGGGAACGACGGATTGACGCCTTGCTCCTGCGCGGCGATGCGCGCGGAGGGCACGAGCAGGGCAAGAAGCAAGGCGAGGAAGGACGCAAGCCGCATTAGGGCGCACTACCTAGAGGAGCAACTCCCAACAATAGACTAATGGCCGCTCGCTGCCCCATCAACGGCTGTCACGAAAGAGTGAGTCCAGGCGGGAATTGTTACGCGGCTGCAAGGTTGCGCAGAACGTGGTGAAGAATGCCGCCGTTCCGGAAATACTCGATCTCGTCGAGCGTATCGATGCGGCACTGCAGGGGTACGGTCCTGACGGTGCCGTCGGGCGAGGTGATCTCGGCGGTCATCGTCTGCCGCGGCCTGACGGTGGCGAGCCCTGTGATCCTTACGGTTTCGTCACCTTTGAGGCCAAGCGACTGCCAGCTCGTGCCCTCCTCGAATACGAAGGGCACGATGCCCATGCCGACGAGATTGGAGCGGTGGATGCGCTCGAACGATTGCGCGATGACGGCGCGCACGCCGAGCAAGCTCGTGCCCTTGGCAGCCCAGTCGCGCGAGGAGCCGTTGCCGTACTCCACGCCGGCGAAGACGACGAGCGGCACGCCTTCCGCCTTGTAGCGCATGGCAGCGTCGTAGATCGGCATCTGCTCCCCTGACGGATAGTGGACGGTAAGGCCGCCTTCCTTGACGTTGCCGGCGGCGTCCTTGGCCATGAAGTTCTTGATGCGGATGTTGGCGAAGGTGCCGCGCATCATCACCTCATGGTTGCCGCGCCGCGTGCCGTACTGATTGAAATCCGCAACCGCCACGTTGTGCGCCAGGAGGTACTCGCCCGCCGGCGATGTCGCCTTGATGGAGCCGGCCGGGGAGATGTGGTCGGTCGTGATCTTGTCGCCGAAGAGCCCGAGAATACGCGCGCCCACGATGTCGGTGATGGGCCGCGGCGCCTTTCCGATCCCCTGGAAGTAGGGCGGATTGCGCACGTAGGTGGAGGCCGAATCCCAGGCATAGGTGAGCCCGCTGCCGGAATCGATGGCACGCCAGCTCGCATCGCCGTTGAACACGTCCGCATAGCGCTCGACGAACAGCGCGCGCGTGATGTTCTGCGCGATGAAGGCCTGGATCTCCTGCGAGGACGGCCAGATGTCCTTCAAGTAGACGAGCTTGCCGTCGCTTCCCGTTCCCAGCGGCTCTTTGGTGAGATCGGTCTTGACCGAGCCCGCGAGCGCGTAGGCGACGACGAGGGGAGGCGAGGCGAGGTAGTTTGCCTGCACGTCGGGGCTGACGCGGCCCTCGAAGTTGCGGTTGCCCGACAGCACGGCGGCGGCGACGAGACCCTTCTCGTTGATGGCCGCGGATATCTCCGGCGCGAGCGGCCCCGAGTTCCCGATGCAGGTGGTGCAGCCGAAGCCGACCAGGTTGAACCCGAGCTTGTCGAGGTAGGGCTGCAGGCCCGCCTTGTCGAGGTAGGCGGAGACGACCTGCGATCCCGGCGCGAGCGAGGTCTTGACCCACGGCTTGCTGGCGAGGCCCTTCTCCACCGCCTTCTTGGCGAGGAGGCCGGCGGCGATGAGCACGCTCGGGTTCGAGGTATTGGTGCAGCTGGTGATGGCGGCGATGACGACGTCGCCGTGGCCGAGATCGGAGCGGCGCCCTTCTACCGCCACGCGCTCGTTGAGCTCGCCTGGCTTCTTGTATTCGCTCTCGAGCGCCTTGGCGAAGCCGCTGGCAACGTCGGAGAGCGCGATGCGCCCCTCGGGCCGCTTCGGCCCGGCGAGCGAGGGCACAACGGTTCCGAGATCGAGCTCGAGCGTATCGGTGAATACGGGGTCCGCCGCGCCGCTCTCGCGGAAGAGCCCCTGCGCCTTGGTATAGTCGGCGACGAGCGCGACGCGCTGCGGCTCGCGCCCGGAGATGGTGAGGTAGGCGAGCGTCTCCTTGTCGACGGGGAAGAAGCCGCAAGTCGCGCCGTACTCGGGCGCCATGTTGGCGATCGTCGCGCGGTCGGCGAGCGGCATGGTGTCGAGACCGGGGCCGAAGAACTCGACGAACTTGTTGACCACGCCCTTCTTGCGCAGCATCTGCGTGACGGTGAGCACGAGGTCGGTCGCGGTGACGCCTTCCTTGAGCTTGCCCGTCAGCTTGAAGCCGATCACCTCGGGAATGAGCATCGACTGCGGCTGGCCGAGCATGGCGGCCTCCGCCTCGATGCCGCCGACGCCCCAGCCGAGCACGGCGAGCCCGTTGACCATGGTCGTGTGGCTATCGGTGCCGACCAGCGTGTCGGGGTAGGCGAGGACGGTGCCGTCGGACAGCGTCTTGGTCCACACCGTCTGCGCCAGGAACTCGAGGTTGACCTGGTGGCAGATGCCGGTGCCGGGCGGCACCACGCGGAAGTTGTCGAAGGCGCCCCGGCCCCACTTCAGGAAGTTATAGCGCTCGCTGTTGCGCTGGTACTCGTGCTCGACGTTGCGCGCGAAGGCCTGCGGGCTGCCGAACTCGTCGACGATTACCGAGTGGTCGATGACGAGGTCGACGGGCACGAGTGGGTTGATCTTCTGCGGGTCGCCGCCGAGTGCTTTCATGCCGTCGCGCATGGCGGCGAGGTCGACGACTGCCGGCACGCCGGTGAAGTCCTGCATCAGCACGCGCGCAGGCCTAAAGCCGATCTCCTTGTCCGCGGTGCCCTTGTCGACGAGCCAGGCCGCGACCGCCTCGATGTCGGCCTTGGTGACCGAGCGGCCGTCCTCGTGGCGCAAGAGGTTCTCGAGCAGCACCTTCATCGAGAAGGGCAGCCGCGAGATGCCTTTGAGACCGTGCTCTTCGGCGAGCGGGAGCGAGTAGTAGACGTACGTCTTTCCGCCGGAGGACAGCGTGCTGCGGCACCTGAAGCTGTCGAGCGAAACCATCGGCACGTCCGTCATCCGTCCTCCCCCAAGTTGATCCCCGAGCTGCTTCCCGCGTGCGCTAACCTTCCCGAACGAGCGGTGGAGGATGGCGCTTATTTGCGCTGGCGCCCATGGAAGCGTGCCTCTTATATAAGCCGTCGGCCCCCGGAGCCAGTGGGCCTCCTCCAGGCATCTTGCGGGATTTTCCCTTCGCTTCGCCAGAGCATTTTGCCACGCGGATGATGAAGTGCTGTGCAGCTCGTTGCTGAAAATCTGGTCTTAGAGCGCGGCGGCCGCGCCGTCATCGACGGCCTCTCGTTCCGGCTCGGCCGCGGGGAGGCACTGCTGCTCACGGGGCCGAACGGATCGGGCAAGACGACGCTTCTGCGCGCGCTCGCCGGGTTCCTCGCGCCGGCGTCGGGCGCAATCCTCATCGCGGGCGGCCCCGAAGAGCGCGAGCGTCCCGAGCTTTGCCATTTCGTCGGCCACCTCGACGGCCTCAAAGGCCACTTGACCGTCGCCGAGAACCTCGCCTTCTGGACAGCCTACCTCGATGAGGCGAACGCCGGGGGGGAGCGGCGGCGCCTCGAGGCCGCGCTTGAGCGATTCGATCTCGCCGCACTCGCCGACATCCCCGCCGGCTACCTGTCGGCCGGTCAGAGGCGGCGTCTCGCGCTGGCGCGGCTCGGCGTCGCGGAGCGGCCCATCTGGCTCTTGGATGAGCCGACCGTCTCGCTCGACGCGGCGTCGGTGGGGCTGCTGCTCGAGGCCGTCGCCGGCCACGTCGCATCGGGCGGCCTCGCCGTCATCGCGACGCACGTGCCGATGGCGCTGGAGCGCGCCCGCGAGATTCGCTTGGGCATTGCCGCCGTGGCGGGGCACGCTCCATGAGCCCGTTCCTCACGCTCGTTGCGCGTGATCTTAAGCTCGCCGTGCGCCAAGGCGGCGCGCTCGGCACCGCGCTCGGCTTCTACATGCTGGTGGTGACGCTGTTGCCGCTCGGGCTCGGCGCCGACCTCAATCTTTTATCGCGCATCGCCGCGGGTGTGCTGTGGATCGCCCTCTTGCTGTCCGCGCTGCTGTCATTGCCGCGCGTGTTCGCCAGTGACTACGAGGACGGCTCGCTCGACCTTCTGGCGACGGGGCCGCTGCCGCTGGAGCTCGTCGCCGCGGCGAAGGCGCTGGCGCACTGGATCTCGACCAGCATTCCCTTGGCGTTGCTTGCGCCCGTGCTCGGCATCCTGCTCAACCTGGAGATTGGCGCCTATGCGATCCTGGTGGCGAGCATGCTGGTTGGCACCCCGGCCGTGAGCTTCATCGGGGCGGTCGGGGCCGCGCTCACGCTGCGCGCCCACCGCGGCGGGCTATTGATCGCGCTCCTCGTGCTGCCGCTCTACGTGCCGACCCTGATTTTCGGCATCGCCTCCATCAGCGGGCTGCTCGGCCCCGACGGCGTGACCTCACCCTTCCTTATTCTCACGGCAATCTCGCTCGCCGCGGTGGTGCTTGGGCCGTTCGCGGCCGCGGCGGCACTGCGTGTGCAGATGCAGTAACCGCGCTTGATGCGGCTCAATTGCGCTTCCGCGCTGAACCCCTTAGATCAATTCCAATGCAGACCTTCACCCAGCGGCTCGCCAACCCCACCCAGTTCATGGAGCTGTCCGCACGCGTGCTCCCGTGGCTCGCGGGCGCGGCCGCCGTCGTCATCGCCTATGGGCTCTACCTCGCCTTCTTCGTGGCGCCGCCCGACTACCAGCAGGGCGAGACCGCACGCATCATGTTCGTGCACGTTCCCTCGGCCTGGCTGTCCATGGCGGGGTATACGCTCATCGCCATCTCGGCCTTCGGGCTTCTGGTGTTCCGTCATCCGTTGGCCGACGTCTCGGCCAAGGCCGCCGCGCCCATCGGCGCCGCCTTCACCTTCCTCGCGCTGGTCACCGGCTCGCTGTGGGGGCGCCCCACCTGGGGTACCTACTGGGTGTGGGACGCCCGGCTCACCTCCGTGCTGATCCTGTTCTTCCTCTACCTCGGCCTTATCGCGCTGCGCTCCTCGATTGAGGATGAGACGCTGGCCTCCAAGCTCACGGCGGTGCTGGCGCTGGTCGGCATCGTGATGCTCCCCGTGATCAAGTTCTCGGTCGAGTGGGGCAACACGCTGCACCAGAAGGCGAGCGTGCTGCGCCTCGGCGGCCCCACCATGGACCCCTCGCTCCTCTATCCGCTGCTCGTCATGGCGCTGGGCTTCACGCTGCTGTTCGCGGCGCTGCACGTCAAAGCCATGCGCAACGAGATCCTGCGGCGGCGGGTCAAGGCGCTGCAGATGGCCGAGGTGGAGCGGGCCCAAGCCGGGCGCCTGCAGGCGGCGGAGTAGAGCCATGGACCTCGGCCCGCACGCAGCCTTCATCTGGACCGCCTACGGCGCGGTGGCGCTGGTGCTCGCGGGGCTCATCGCGTGGCTGATCCTCGACGGCCGCGAGCAGGAGCGCCGCCTGAAGGACTTCGCCGCGCGCGGCATCAAGCGCCGCTCCGAGCGCTGATCCTGCGGAAAGGCCAATCACCATGCAAAGGCCGGTCGACGAGCAGGGCATGCCGAGCCCCTCCGATGCGGCCCCGCGCGCGCCGCGCAGGCTGTCCTGGGTCGTGGTGCCGGTCATCGCCTTCGCAGCGCTCGTTGCGCTGTTCGCCTTCGCGCTCAACTCCGGCGATCCATCGCGGCTGCCCTCGGCGCTGATCGGCAAGCCGGTGCCGCACATGGAGTTTCCGGCGCTCGACGGGCTCACCGATGCCGGCCACCCCGTGCCGGGCTTCACGAGCGCCGATCTCGCAAAGGGGGCCGTCAGCGTCGTCAACTTCTGGGCCGCCTGGTGCGCGGAGTGCGCGGGCGAGCAGGAGCAGCTGCTCGACCTCAAGGCGAAGACCGGCGTTCCCATCTACGGCGTCAACTACAAGGACGATCCGGTGGCGGCGCGCCGCTTCCTCGGCCGCTACGGCAACCCTTTCAAGGCGGTCGGCACCGACAAGGCGGGGCGCAGCGCCATCGAGTGGGGCGTCTACGGCATGCCGGAGACGTTCGTGATCAATGGCAAGGGCGAGATCGCCTTTAAGCACGTCGGCGCCATCACCCCGGACAGCCTGGAGACGAAGCTTCTCCCCGCGATCGCTCAAGCCGCCGCGGCGCTTGCACCTGCCGCGGCGAAGTGAAATCTGCGGACCTGTCATCCCGGCCAAGCGAGCGACTGCGAGCGCAGAGCCGGGACCCAGGGGGAGCAATATCCGCAGTGATCGTCGATGCTCTCAATGCTGGGTCCCGGATAGCCTCCGCTTACGCTGCGGCTTCCGGGATGACAGAGAGCAAGCCGATATCCACCTAAAGCGGGAAGAACTCGTTGCGTGAGTGGTTCAAGACCGACAGCGTGCCGGTCGCGATGTCGAAGTAGGCGCCGTGCAGGTTGAGGCGCCCACGGTCCTCGAGCTCGCTGATGAAGGGGAACGTGCGCAGGTTCTTGATCGCGGTCTTCACGCCCTCCTTCTCCAGCGCCCGCTGCTTGTCCGCGTGCGTGCGCGTCTGGTGTGAGGCGAGCACGCTCAAACGCGCCTCGTCCAGCATCGACATCCAGCGCGAGATGAACTGCGCTTCCGTTTGGATGGCGGCGCTCTGATCGAGCGCGGCCTTGACGCCGCCGCAGCCCGAGTGGCCCATGACGATGAGGTGCTTCACACGCAAATTCAGCGCGGCGAACTCGATTGCTGCGCTGACGCCATGGAACTTGCCGCCGGTCTCATACGGCGGCACCAGGTTCGCCACGTTGCGCACGACGAAGAGCTCGCCCGGCATGGCGGAAAAGATCGTCTCCGGGTCGACGCGGCTGTCGGAGCAGGAGATGATCATGGCCTCCGGGTTCTGCCCGAAGGTCGCGAGCTCCTCGTACTGCTCGGCGTTGGGGAGGAAGTGGCGCTGCTTGAAGCGGCGGAAGCGGTCAGCCAGGTTTTCTGGAAAGCTGCTCATGGCGCGCTTCCTAGCTTGCGAGACCTACGCCGACAACTGCCCAAAGGCATAGTTTGGCGCCACCCCGAGCCGCGCCTGCGCGGCGCTCGGGGGTTAGCGCTTGAGGGGCAGGCTTGCGGGGGCAGGGGACAGCCGCTATCGTCCGGCGCTGCTGGGGGGATAGCGAATTTCCGCTCGTGCTCAATACGAGGGTGCGTCTGCCAGCCTGAACGTTAGTCGAGTTGGCACGGAGCGCCATGACCCCCTCGTACACGGCTGAGACCTTCGGCCGCGATTTCCTCGCCTCCATCGTCGTCTTCCTGGTCGCCCTGCCGCTCTGCATGGGCATCTCGCTCGCCTCCAGCCTGCCGCCGACGGCGGGCATCGTCACCGGCATCATCGGCGGCATCGTCGTCGGAGTGATCTCCGGCGCGCCGCTGCAGGTTAGCGGACCGGCCGCCGGCCTCTCCGTCCTCGTGTGGCAGCTGGTGCAGCAGTTCGGCACCGACATGCTCGGCGTCATCGTGCTGTTCGCCGGCTTGATCCAGCTCGTCGCCGGGCTGTGCAAGCTCGGCCAGTGGTTCCGCGCGGTATCGCCGGCGGTCATCAGCGGCATGCTCGCGGGCATCGGCGTGCTGATCCTCGCCTCGCAGTTCCACGTGATGCTCGACTACAAGCCGATCGGTACCGGCATTCAGAACCTTATGGGCATCCCGACCTCGCTCATGAACGCATGGAGCTCCGGCGACCACCACCTGCAAGCCGCCGAGATCGGCGCGCTGACCATCGGCACCATCATCGCCTGGAGCCTGTTGGCACCGAAGAGCTGGCGCCTCTTTCCCGCACCGCTCATGGGGGCCATCGTCGCCATCGTCGCGGCGGCGGCGCTGGGCTTGAGCGACATCAACTACGTCAACGTGCCCGACAACTTTTGGTCGGTCGCCGTCTATCCGACGCCAGATAAGCTGATGCGCATCACCGAGTGGCCCATCCTCTTGGGCGCCATCTCGATTGCGTTCATCGCCAGCGCCGAGACGTTGCTTTGCGCCACCGCGGTCGACCAGATGCACCGCGGCCCGCGGACCAAGTACGATCGCGAGCTCGCCGCGCAGGGCATCGGCAACAGCATCTGCGGCGTGCTCGGCGTGCTGCCGATGACGGGCGTCATCGTGCGCTCCGGCGCCAACGTGGAGGCGGGCGCCGTGACGCGCGCGTCCGCGATCCTGCACGGCGTGTGGCTGTTGCTGTTCGTGAGCGTGATCCCATTCACGCTGCGCTACATTCCGACCTCGGCTCTGGCCGCGATCCTCGTCTACACCGGCTACAAGCTGGCCTATCCGAAGGTGGTGCCGAAGCTCTTGGAGTTCGGCAAAACCGAGGTCTTCATCTACGTCGTCACCATCGTGATGATCGTGCTGACGAACCTCTTGGAGGGCGTGCTGGTCGGGCTCGCGCTGTCGCTATTGAAGCTGCTTTACGCGTTCTCGCACCTGGAGATCCGCAAGGAGGAGACGCCCGCCGAGAACCGCGTCGACCTCTACCTCGAGGGTTCCGCGACGCTGGTGCGGCTGCCGAAGCTCGCGGCCGAGCTCGAGGGCCTGAAGCCCGGCGCGCAAGTGCACGTGCACGTCAACCAGCTCGACTACATCGACCACGCCTGCCTCGATCTCTTGACCAACTGGGACCGCCAGCACAGCGGCACCGGCGGCACGCTCACCATCGAGTGGGACGAGCTGACGAGGAAGTACCATCAGCGGCGCGCGGCCAACGTGAAGGCGGCGCGGCAGGCGCGGGCAGTGGCGTCCTAACCCCGTGTCCTCCCGGAGGCCGAGCGCGGCGAGGCCATCCATCCTGCTTTAGAATCATCGAAAACCTGAACAAATAGCGTCGCCTGGCGGGTGAGCGCTGGGTCCCGGCTCTGCTCCGCGGCCTTGGCCGGGATGACGCTAGGGGCGTGGGGTAACGGCGCGCAGCACGAGGTAGCCCGCGAGCGCGGAGGCCAGCGAGCCCAACAGCACGCCGATGCGGATGTCGGCCGCGTGCTCGGGGCCCGGAAATGCCAGCATGCCGATGAACAGGCTCATGGTGAAGCCGATGCCGCCCAGCATGGCGACGCCCAAGAGCTGTGCCGACGTCGCGCCATCGGGCTTGCCGGCGAGCCTGAGCCTGATCGCGGCGAGCGAGCAGCCGAAGATGCCGATGGGCTTGCCGAGGAAGAGCCCGAGCGCGATGCCGAGAGGAATGGCACCCGCGAGCTTGGCGGGTGTCAGGCCCGCGAGCGAGACGCCTGCGTTGGCGAAGGCGAAGGCCGGCAGCACGCCGAAGGTGACCCACGGGTGCAGGCTCTCCTCTAGCCGCTCCAGCATCCCATGCCCTTCCCCACGCGCCGGCTTGAGCGGAATGGCGAGCGCGGTGACGACGCCTGCGAGCGTCGCGTGCACGCCCGATTCGAGCACGCACACCCAAATGAACAGCCCGACGAGGGCATAGGCGGCAACGCTCGTCACGTCCGCGCGGTTGAGCGCCGCCAGCGCGGCGATACCGACGGCTGCAAGCGCGAGCGCCAAGAGCGAGAGGGCCGAGGTATAGAACACGGCGATGATGACGATGGAGCCCAGGTCGTCGATGATCGCGAGCGCGAGCAGGAATACCTTGAGTGAAGAGGGAATGCGCGGGCCTAGGAGCGCCAGCACGCCGACCGCGAAGGCGATGTCGGTCGCAGCGGGGATGGCCCAGCCGTTGAGCGCGGCCGCGTCGCCCCGGTTGATGAGGGCATAGATGAGCGCGGGCACCGCCATGCCGCCCGCCGCGGCGAGGAGGGGTAGCGCGGCCTGCTGCCGCGTCGACAGCTCGCCTACGAGCAGCTCGCGTTTGATCTCGAGCCCAACGAGGAAGAAGAAGATCGCCATCAGGCCGTCGTTGATCCAGTGCAAGAGCGGCTTGTCGAGTTCGAAGGCCCCGATGCGCAGCGAGAGCGGTGTCTCGAGCAGCCCATCGTAGAGGTGGCTCGCCGGAGAGTTCTGCATGGCAAGCGCGAGCACGGCGGCCGCCAGCAGCACGATGCCGCCGGCAGCCTCGTGCTGGAAGAAGGCGAGCGCGCCGGCAAGGCGCTGGGTCTGGGGCTTCTTCGTCGCCATGGGGGCGGCTCTCCGAATCTAGATCGCGGTCGTCGGCAGAGGCAGCATCACCCGCCAGCCCTTGTCCGCAAGCGCAAGCTCCTCGCGGCCTTGGCTCGCGGCGATGCAACCCTCGACCGCCGCGGTCGCGCGGCCGAGGCTCGACTCCGGCGATGCGCCGTTGAGCACGTGACCGAGGTAGAGCGCGGCGATGAGATCGCCCGTGCCATGCGGGGCGGCCGGGCGCCGAGGCACGAACGACGCGTGAGCGGTATCGGCGTGGACGAGCAGGGTCGCGAGCTGCTCGTCTTGCGCCGGGACCGAGGTCACCAGCACGCGCGGGGCGTCGAGCAGCCGTGCCGCGCTGAAGGCACTGTCGAGGTCGCCGGCCTCCTTGTCCGCGAGCCATTCGAGCTCGAACAGGTTGGGCGTCGCCACGTCGCACAGCGGGATGAGATGCTCCCCGATGGCGTCCGCGGTCGCCTCGTCGAGGTAGAGGCCGCCCGGCTCGTCGCCGAACACCGGGTCGCAGACGTAGAGCGCGTCCGGGTTCTCGGCGCGCACGCGCGCGACCGCCGCCTTGGCCGCAGTGACGTGCTCGGTTGCCGGCAGGTAACCCGTGAGCACCGCGTCGATGGTCTCGAGCCAGCCGTTGGCGTCGAGCGAGTCCATCATCTGGCCGAGCATGACGGCGGAGATACGCTCTCCCGAGAAGGCGCCGTAGCCGGGGTGATTGGAGAGCACCACGGTCGGCACGGCGATCACCTCGTGCCCGAGCGATTGCAGGCCGGGGACGATGGCTGCGAGGCCCACCGAGCCAAAGGCGACGTGGGAGGAGAGCGCGAGGATGCGGGCCATCTGAGCTCCGATCGGACGAAAGAGTTGTGGGCCGTTTCTGCCGCAGCGTGGGAACGCCGCCAAGGGGCCGGTCGCGGTGTTGGTGTTCCGTCCCCTCGCGCGCTATTGTGCATCGCACAACGAGGGAGGTCACGAAGGGAGTTTTGGGGATGCAGGTTCGCCCCCGCCGCAGCGTGCTCTATATGCCGGGCTTGAACGAGCGCGCGCTCGACAAGGCGCGCACGATCCCCGCCGATTCCCTCATCCTCGACCTGGAGGATTCGGTTGCTCCCGAGAGCAAGGCCGCCGCCCGCGCGAGCGTGTGCACGGCGGTGAAGTCCGGCGGCTATGGACGGCGCGAGCTCGTCATCCGTCCCAATGCGATCGAGACCGCCTGGGGCATGGACGACCTGCGCGCGGCAGTGAGCGTCGCACCGGACGCCATCCTCGTACCGAAGGTCTCGCAGCCGGGCGACATCGTGACCGTGGCGAAGGTGCTTGGCTCCATCGGGGCGCCGGCCAAGACGCGGCTGTGGGCGATGATGGAGACCCCGAGCTCGATCCTCAATGCGCGTGAGATCGCGGCGCTCGGCGCCGATCCGGCCAACCGCCTCGCCTGCCTCGTCATGGGAACGAACGACCTCTTGAAGGAATCGCGAGCGCGCGCGCTGCACAACCGCATCGCCGTGGTGCCGTGGCTCGCGATGACCATCGTGGCCGCGCGCGCACACGGCCTCGACGTGCTCGACGGCGTCTACAACGACTTCCGCGACGAGAAGGGATTCCGCAAGGAATGCGAGCACGGCCGCACGCTCGGCATGGACGGCAAGACTTTGATCCATCCTTCGCAGGTGGTGCCCTGCAACGATGTGTTCTCGCCGACCGAGGAGGAGGTCATCTGGTCGCGCGCGATCATCTCCGCCTTCGAGGAGCCCGAAAACGCGCACAAGGGCGTCATCGTGCTCGAGGGCAAGATGGTGGAGCGCCTGCACCTGGTGCAGGCGCGGCGCACGGTCGCCATCGCGAACTCGATCGCGGCCATGCGCAAGGTCGAGGAGCCGTGGTTCTGAGCCTGTGCCAACAAAAATATCGACAGGAGCGCCGGTTTCGGACTAATCGGCAGCGCTCGTCCTTAAGCTAGAGAGGCACGGATCTTCGCCCGATGACATCGACCAAGACCAACCCCGGCAACTTTTTCGAGGACTTCCGCTTCGGGCAGACGATCGTGCACGCGACGCCCCGCACCGTCACCGTGGGCGATGCCGCGCTCTATACGAGCCTCTACGGGACGCGCTTTGCCGTGCAGTCGTCCGACGCCTTCGCCAAGGCGATCGGCTATCCGCAATCGCCCCTCGACGACCTGCTCACCTTCCACGTCGTGTTCGGCAAGACGACACCCGATATCTCGCTCAACGCCATCGCCAACCTCGGCTACGCCAATTGCCGCTTCTTGAAGCCCGCCTATCCCGGCGACACGCTGTCGTCGGTATCGGAGGTGATCGGGGTCAAGGAGAACTCCAACCGCGAGACGGGCACCGTCTACGTGCGCTCCACGGGTCGCAACCAGAAGGGCGAGGTGGTGCTTGAGTACGTACGCTGGGTGATGGTCAGGAAGCGCGACAAGGAGGCGCCCACGCCCGAGGCCGTGGTGCCGAAGCTTCCCGACCGCGTCGACCCGGCCGATCTCGGCTCAGCCGTGCCTAAGCTCGACATCGGCAAGTACGACTTCGCGCTCGCTGGCTCGCCCTATCGCTGGGGCGACTACGAGGCGGGCGAGAGGATCGACCACGTCGATGGCGTGACGCTGGAGGAGGCCGAGCACCAGATCGCCACGCGGCTCTACCAGAACACCGCGAAGGTGCATTTCAACCAGCACACGGAGGCCAAAGGCCGCTTCGGCAAGCGCATCGTCTACGGCGGCGTCGTCATCTCGCTCGCCCGCGCGCTTTCGTTCAACGGCCTCAACAACGCGTTCCATCTCGCCGCCATCAACGGCGGCCGGCACGTGTCGCCCTGCTTTGCCGGCGACACGGTCTATGCCTGGTCTGAGGTCTTGGAAAAAGCGGAGCTGCCCGGCCGCAAGGATGTCGGCGCGCTGCGCATCCGCCTCGTGGCGGTGAAGAACCAGGACTGCGCCGCCTTCCCCTTGAAGAAGGCGGACGGCCAGTATGAGGACGGCGTGCTGCTGGACCTCGACGCCTGGGTGCTGCTACCACGCTGAAGTCGACTACCTGAGCGAAGAGGTAGGATTTGAATCACCTCTGCGGGTAGCGCCAGCTCCTGCGGCGATTGACGAATTGCCGCGCGCGGGAGGCCACGCTAAAACGCAAAGCTGAAAGACAACGACGAAGCGGCCGCGAGCGCGAACCTCGTCCGCCGCCAACCCAAGGGCGCCCATGGCGGAAGCGAGTTCGAGGCACGCAGGGCGCGAGCGGCCGCTGTCGCCGCACCTGCAGATCTACCGGCCCGAGATCAACATGGTGATGTCGGTGTTTCACAGGCTCACCGGCATCGCCCTCTATTTCGGCGCCCTCCTGCTCGCGTGGTGGCTGTTCGCGGCGGCGACCGGCCCGCAATACTTTGCCTTCGTCAACGGCCTATTCGCCACTTGGCCCGGCATGATCGTGCTCGTCGGCTACACCTGGGCCTTGATCCATCACATGCTGGGCGGCTTGCGCCACTTCGTTTGGGACACGGGCTCGAGCCTCGATGTCGCCAGCGTCGACGTGCTGTCGTGGGCGACGATCATTCTGTCGCTGTTGCTGACCGCCGCGCTGTGGTTCTACATCGCGGTCGAGAGAGGCTGGGTCGCGGCATGGCAATGATCACACCCTTGAAACGCGCGCGCGGCCTCGGCTCCGCCAAGGAGGGGCCTGAGCACTTCATGCGCCAGCGTCTGACGGCGGCGCTGAACCTGGTGCTGGTGCCGTTCGCCGTAGGCCTCATCGCGACGCTCGCCGGCGCCGATCTTTCGGCCGTGAAGGCGACCATAGCGCGCCCTATCGTCGCCATCCTGCTCATCGCGCTTGTCCTGTCCATTGCCGTGCACATGCGCATCGGCATGCAGGTCGTCATCGAGGACTACGTGCACGACGAGGGCGCCAAGATGCTGCTGCTGCTGGCGAACACAGTGTTCGCGTTCGGCGTTGCCGCGATTGCGATCTTCGCCGTGCTGAAACTGAGCTTCGGGGGCTAGACAATGGCGCAGGCGCGCAACGGCGGCTCGAAGAAGGGAAAAGGCGGCGGCAACGGCGCGGAGAAGCCGGCTGACGCACCCGCCGTCAACGGCAAGGCATACCCGATCCAGGATCACGCCTACGACGTGGTGGTCGTGGGCGCCGGCGGCGCGGGCCTGCGCGCCACGCTCGGCTGTGCGGAGGCAGGCCTCAAGACCGCCTGCGTGACCAAGGTGTTCCCCACGCGCTCGCACACGGTTGCCGCCCAAGGCGGCGTCGCCGCGGCGCTGGGCAACATGGGCCCGGACGACTGGCGCTGGCACATGTACGACACGGTGAAGGGCGCCGACTGGCTCGGCGACCAGGACGCTATCGAGTACCTCTGCCGTCACGCGCCCGCCGCCGTCTACGAGCTCGAGCACTACGGTGTCCCCTTCAGCCGCACCGAGGACGGGCGCATCTACCAGCGTCCGTTTGGCGGCATGACCACCAAGTTCGGCGAGGGTCCACCCGCGCAGCGCACGTGCGCCGCGGCCGACCGCACCGGGCACGCCATGCTGCACACGCTCTACGGCCAGTCGCTGCGCTACTCGGCGGAGTTTTTCATAGAGTACTTCGCCATCGACCTCATCATGGACCGGGACGGCGCCTGTCGCGGTATCATCGCCCTATCGCTGGAGGACGGATCGATCCACCAGTTCCGCGCCAAGAAGACCATCCTGGCGACGGGAGGCTACGGCCGCATCTACTATTCGTGCACGGGCGCTCACACCCAGACCGGCGACGGCAACGCTATGGTGTTGCGCGCCGGCCTGCCGCTGCAGGACATGGAGTTCGTGCAGTTTCACCCGACCGGCATCTACGGGGCGGGCATGCTCATCACGGAAGGCGCGCGCGGCGAGGGCGGATACCTCACCAATAGCGAGGGCGAGCGCTTCATGGAGCGCTACGCGCCGCACGCCAAGGACTTGGCCTCGCGCGACGTCGTCTCGCGTTCGATGACCATCGAGATCCGCGAAGGCCGCGGGCACGGGCCCGAGAAGGATCACATCTACCTGCACCTCGATCACCTCGACCCCAAGATTCTGGCCGAGCGGCTGCCCGGCATCACGGAGAGCGCGAAGGTGTTCGCGGGTGTCGATCTGCGCCGAGAGCCAATACCGGTGCTGCCGACGGTGCATTACAACATGGGCGGCATCCCCACGAACTTCCACGGTGAGGTGGTGACGCTCAAGAACGGCAACCCGGATGAGGTCGTGCCGGGCCTGATGGCGATCGGCGAGGCCGCCTGCGTCTCCGTGCACGGCGCCAACCGGCTTGGGTCGAACTCGCTCATCGACCTCGTGGTGTTTGGCCGCGCCGCCGCCCTGCGCTGCGCGGCGACGATCGAATCGGGCGGCTTGCCGGCGGAGCTGCCGAAGGATGCGGCCGAGCGCGCGCTCGCCCGGCTCGATCGCTTCCGCTATGCCAAAGGCGGCACGCCCACGGCGGATTTGCGCTTGAAGATGCAGAAGGCCATGCAGTCGCACTGCGCGGTGTTCCGCGACGGGCCCGTGCTCGCCGAAGGCGTGCGCAAGATCGAGGAGATCTGGAAGGGCTCCGACGACATCCGCACCACCGACCGCTCGCTCGTGTGGAACTCCGACCTCGTCGAGACCCTGGAGTACGACAACCTCATCGCCCAGGCGGCGGTGACGGTGAGCAGCGCGGACAATCGCAAGGAGAGCCGTGGCGCGCACGCGCGCGAGGACTTCCCCAACCGCGACGACGCCAACTGGATGAAGCACACGCTGTCGTGGGCCGACTACGGTGAGAAGAGCGTGCGCCTCGACTACCGCCCCGTGCACGCGCACACGATGACCAACGAGGTCAAGTACATCGAGCCCAAGGCGCGCGTGTACTGAGACGCCGGGGACGGCGGGTTCATCATGCGGACAGTGCTGATCACCGGAACCTCGTCGGGCTTCGGGCTCCTCGCAACGGTGGAGCTCGCGCGGCGAGGCTGGCGCGTGTTCGCCAGCATGCGCAACCTCGAGCGCAAGGGTCCGCTCGAAGCGGCACTCGAGGAGGCCGGCGTGCGCGCAAACGTCGAGATCGTGCCGCTCGACGTGACGCAGCCCGCGTCCGTGCGCGAGGCGGTGGGCACCGTGCTTCGGCCAGCCGGCGGGCGCCTCGATGCGCTCGTGCACAATGCGGGTGTTGCCGCCGGCGGCGCCTTCGAGGACTTGCCGGATGCAGATGTGCGCCGCGTCATGGAGACGAACTTCTTCGGCGTGCTCGATCTGACGCGGGCGCTCCTGCCGGCGTTCCGCGCGCAGCGATCGGGACGCATCCTGATCCTGTCGAGCGACGCGGCGTTCTTAGGCCAGCCCGCCAACTCCATCTACTGCGCCTCGAAGTGGGCCATCGAGGGCTGGGCCGAGGCAATGACACACGAGCTCGCCCCCTTCGGCATCGAGGTCGTGCTCATCGAGCCGGGGCCCTACGTCACCGAGATCTGGCAGAGCTCGCCGCGCATTGCACCCGAGGGGAGCGCCTACCGGCAGTGGGTGCAGTACGTGTTCCGCGCGGGCGAGGCGCACCTGCGCTCGCGCGGCGGGGACGCGCGCGTCGTCGCCCGGGAGATCGCCAATATTCTGGAGGCGCGGCGCCCGCCGTTCCGCACTCCTGTCGGCCGCATCGCCAAAATTGCCCATTTTCTGCATGGCAAGGTGCCAAGCTCGGCTATGCGCCGCATCACCGCGCGCTATCTCGGCCTCAATCGCATCCGGGCATAGCTCTTTTTTCCCAGCGCATTGCCCCCCAGTCGCAATCCCCGCGCAATTGCCGTGCAAGGATGCGCCGCCTCCCGCGAGTTTAGGGGGGCTTAGTACCAGACAGGAAACGACCAGATGGACACGAGATCGTTGACGCGGCTCGCCTTCGCGGCAGCCGCCTTTTTCATGGCCGGTGCGACCGCTGCCATGGCCGAAGATGATTGCAAGAGCGCGGTGGTGGCCGAAGGCAAGCCGGCCGCGCTGCGCGACCTTGGCGCCTATCCCAATTCGCTGCTGGCTTGGCGCTCGGCGGTCAAAGAGAAGTACGGCTCGGAATTCAACTCCTGGCGCTATTCCAAGGACGCGAAGGTCGACTGCGTGCAGAAGGACGACAAGCAGTGGGTCTGCAAGCGCACGGCGAGGCCCTGCAAGGACGTGCTGCACAAGGTGCTCGACGGTGCGGCGGCCAAGATCAAGGCCAACTGCAAGGACGAGCCGCTGAGCTCCTACGGAGCCGCCAAGTCGGACGAAAAGGGCGCCGAGGAGGAATCGATCAGCGGCTGGACGATCGACACGAGCAAGAAGTGCGGCAAGGAGTGGGCCGAGTGGGATAAGGCCGCCGGCACCGACATCGACTGCCACAAGGTGAGCGCTGGAACGCAATGCATCGCCGTAGGCGAGCCCTGCAAGTAGTCGCTATCGCAGGCAATGAAAAAGCGGCGGCCGAGGATTCGGCCGCCGCTTCTCTTAACTGGTGTGCCGGATCGTTAGATGATGTCGATCTCGGCCGGCAGGTAGGAGGTGACCTCGAGGCCAACTTCCTGCTCACGAACTGCGGGCTTTGTCCAAACCTTCATAGCTTCCTCCTCTGAAGAACAACCAGCGGACCACCTGTCCGCTTGTGCCGATAACCAATAGATAGCAGCTCGGTTCGATAAACAGAAATCGCAATCGCGTGAAGAGAATATAAGAAAACCTGATCGATTCAATAAGACATGGCAGGGGCCGTGACGGCCGAGATTGGCATGTATCGATAACTGGCGCCCGTGTCATTGGATGGGCCCCGATATCTTGCATTTGAGCGTTCGCTTTGGCCGAAGACTTAGCCTTATTGCTCTAGGCTTCGCTCTCGTCCGGATTGCCCGGTCTCAACAGCCACGAGCGAACAGGTTTGTCCATGCACACCTCTGCTGCCGCATCGGCGCTTGCACTTACCGCGGTCTTGACGGCGCTCGGCACCTTCGCTGTGCCAGCGCGCGCGGAGAGCACCAACATCCCCACCAACGCCTACTACGGCCGGGCGCTGACGGCAGACGAGCAGGAGGCGATCAGGCAGGAGGAGGCCGTCACGCCCAACGACGGCAAAGCCTCCGTACCGCCACCGGGCGAGGAGGGCACCATCCCCGACGCGGCCGTGCCGGCGGCGGCTGCGAAGTCGGACGCGGACAAGCCGCAGGGCAAGCCCCAGTCCGAAGCCGAGGTCATCCTCCAGGACTCCAAGAAGGTCAGCCCGGTGACCAAAAAGGACTTCGACGAGTGCATGCAGGCCTGGGGCCCGCAGACCCAAATGTCCAAGTCCGAGTGGGCCGCGAGCTGCCGCACCACCCTGCAGTACTTCCCCGAAAAGAACTGAACGCCGGAGCCGATGACGGCGGCGCCGGCTGGCGGGATGCGCTGCCTTTAGCACTGAAATGCATATCGGAGGTCTGCCATGCACCGCCGCGCTGCCGCCTTTCTCAGTGCCGGACTTATGCTCACAGCGCCGGCGCTCGCCTGCACGGACGTGCGCCTCATAGCGGCCGACGGCTCGGCCTTTACCGTGCGCACCATGGAGTTCGCGGCCGACCTCAAGAGCGAGGCCGTGATCATGCCGCGCGGGCGCCATTTCGTTTCGCCCGGGCCGGGGGGCGACGGCCTCGCCTGGACGTCCAAGTACGGCTTCGTGTTCATGAACGCCTACGGCGAGGCGGCCGTCACCGACGGGCTCAACGAGAAGGGCTTGGGCTTCGGCGCGCTCTATCTGCCGGGCGAGACCAAGTACGAGACGGTTGCCGCGGCCGAGGAAGCTCATGCCCTGTCCAACATCCAGGTCGGCGCCTGGGTGCTCGGCAACTTCGCAACCGTGGACGAGGTACGCGACGCCATAGGCTCGGTGCGGGTGTGGGCGGAGCCAGTGCCGCAGCTCGGCTCCTACGCGCCGCTGCACTTTGCCATTCACGACGCCTCCGGCAACAGCATCGTCATCGAGTACGTGAGTGGCGCTGCGCACGTCTACGACAACAAGGTTGGCGTGCTTACCAACTCCCCGACCTACGACTGGCACATCCAGAACCTGCGCAACTACGTCAACCTGACGGCCGAGAACGCCGCGCCCGTAAAGCTCGGCAACACGACCTACGCCGGGACCGGCCAGGGTTCTGGCCTGCACGGGCTGCCCGGCGATCCGACCCCGCCTTCGCGCTTCGTGATGGCGGCAGCGACGGCCTACCTCGCCGACAAGCCGAAAGACGCGGCCGCGGCGCTCATCCTCGCCCAGCACCTGATCGACCGCGTCGACATCCCGAAAGGGCTCGTGCGTGACTACTCCGACGGCGGCAAGCCGATGGGCGACTACACGCAGTGGACCGTGTTCCGAGACCATGCCAACAGGGTCTACTTCTGGCGCAGCTACGACGATACCGGGCTCAAGGCGCTGGACCTCAAGACGGTCGATTTCTCGGCCGGCAAGCCCATGCGCAGCCTTGCCATCGGCGGCAGCAAGCCCGCCGTCGATATGCTGACCCAGGCCCAGTTCGGCGCCCAGACGCAGTAGCTTCGGCAAGCTTTGGCCGCGGGCTTTGCCTTCGCGTGAGCGGCAGGTAATATTGTTACCTTACGCCGCCCTTGCGCCCGGGAGTGCCCCCGCTTGTCCCTTCGCAGCCGTCTGCTTTTCTCGATCTTCGGCACGCTGCTGTTGAGCCTCGCGGCCGGCGCCACCTTCACCTATTGGCACGCCCTCGAGAAGATCGAGACCGAGATGCAGGCCGCGATCGCGGTCGGCGGCCGCTTCGCGCACAACGCGGTCGACGATGCGGACGAGGCCACGCTCAATCCGGAGCGCCGCCTGAAGCTGCTCGTCGCCGACTTCGACGGCGACCGCCACCTGCGCGCCTCGCTTGTCGTCAACGGCAAGGTCGTGCGTGCCTCCGAGCTCGCCAAGCCGGAAAGCCCCGCGCCCGATTGGTTCTACCGCCTGATCGCCGGCCCGCCCAAGGTCTTGAACGTGGAGCTGCCCCCGGTCTTCAAATCCTACGGCGGCGTGGTGCTGGAGACGGACGCCAACAACGAGGTCGCCGAGGTCTGGAGCGACATCGGGCTCACCCTCATCGTGCTCACCATCTTTTGCGCGCTCGTCCTGGCCTTCGTGTACCTGACGCTGGCGAGCGCCATCCACCCCTTGCGCGCCTTGACCGCCGCCTTCGCCCGCGTCGGTGACCGCGACTACCGCGAGCGGGTTCCCGAGCGCGGCCCTCAAGAGCTCGTGCGCCTCTACCAGGGCTTCAACCGGATGGTGGAGGACCTCGCCCGCGCCGAGGCGCAGAACAAGCGCCTGCAGGAGCAGCTCGCTACCGTCCAGGATGAGGAGCGCGCCGACCTCGCGCGCGACCTGCACGACGAGATCGGCCCCATGCTGTTTGCCGCCGACGTCGACGCCGCGACCATCGAGCGGCTCGCCCAGCAGGGCGAGTACGGCGGCATCGCGCAACGCGTCGGCATCATCCGCTCGGCCATAGGCCAGATGCAGCGCCACGTGCGCGACATCCTCGGCCGCCTGCGCCCCGCCGTGCTGCTCGACGTCGGCCTGGCGCACGCCATCGACAACCTGGTCTCTTTCTGGACCACGCACCGCACCGGCCTCGCCTTCGAGGTGACGGTGCCGGAAGAGGGCTTCGGCGAGCCCGTCGACGGCACCATCTATCGCGTCGTGCAGGAGAGCGTGTCGAATGCCGTGCGCCACGGCAGCCCGACGCGAATCGAGATCAGGGTAGAGGTGGCGCCCGACCGCGCGATCCTGATCCGCGTCACCGATGACGGCGGCGGCCTCAAAGCGAAGGCGCGCCCTGGCGGCTACGGCGTCATCGGCATGAGCGAACGGGTGGCTGGCCTCGGCGGCACGCTCGAAGTCAAGAACCGCCCCGATGGCCGCGGAGTTACGGTCGAGGCGAGGCTGCCCGCGCGGGCGGGCACGCGTCTTGATCGCGGTGCTGAGGCCGCCCAGCAAGAGATCGTGCTGCAATGAAGATTCTGCTCGTCGATGATCATACCGTGGTGCGTGAAGGCGTGCGCCGGCTGTTGTCCGGGATGCAGGGCGCCCAGATCTTCGAGGCGGGAAACGGGCACGAGGCGATGGCCATCTTCCGCAAGGAGAAGCCGGAGCTGGTGCTGCTCGATCTCAATCTCTCCGGCATCGGCGGGCTCGAGCTTCTGCGCCGCTTGATCGCCGAGGACGAGAAGGTGCGCGTCGTGGTGTTCAGCATGCACGCGGAGCCCGTCTATGCGGCCCGCGCCCTGCGCCTGGGCGCGCGGGGCTATGTGAGCAAGAGCGCCGGCGCGGATGAGCTCGTCACCGCGGTCAAACGCGTGGCCGAGGGCGGCCGCTACGTGGAGCGCGAGATTGCCGGCGAGTTGGCCTTCGCGCAGCTTTCCTCGGAGGACCCGCTGCAGCAGCTGTCGACGCGCGAGATCGAGATCCTGCGCCTCTTGGGCGAAGGCAACAGCCTGACCGAGATCGCGCAGGCGATCGGCGTCGCCTACAAGACCGTCGCCAACACCTGCTCCATCATCAAGAGCAAGCTCGGTGTGGAGCGCACGGCCGACTTGATCCGCCTCTCCATGGAGCTCAAGTAGCTTCAGGCACGTGCTCGCTCCGTCCGCCACCATCAACACCGCGTGAAGGGGAACGTTTGCCGGCGCGATCGGGAAGACCTTCCCTGGTCTCTTCTTGGCGCTCCCACTAGCGTCGCTTCCGCCGCGCACTTGACGCGGAAGGGAGCAAAAGCGGCTCGACGGACCGCCTCCCTTCCCGCGTACTTTTTCCGCAAGAGCTTCCACGCCTCATGGGGCCGGGTCATAGAGTCGAGCCGATCCAGGCGCTAGACTTTGCCGCGAATCGGAAACGGCCGCGGAGGAGTCATCGCATGTCTGGACAATTGAGATTTGCCGCCCGCGTGGCAGGGCTCGCTGCGCTCGCGGCACTTGCGGGTCCCGCCGCAGCCATCACTTGCCGCGATGGCACCCAGAACGTGCAGGGCAGCTGGATAGCCACGCCCTACTGCCAGGATGTTCTCCTCGCGCAAGTGGCGCATGAAAACGGGTTCCCCGCCACGGTCGAGAAGATCCGCAACAATCCCCAATTCAAGAAGGAGCTGTGCCGCGGCGTGTTCACCGATATCCGCGTTACGGACACCTGCCTCAACGCCGGCATCCCCGAGTACAGGCGCTAATGCCGCTACCGGCGCGCCTTCAGGCGCTCCGCATCGGCGAGAATGTCCGCGTGATCGAAGGCGAGCTTCTCCCGCCGCCAGTCCTTGATCCATTCCGCCGCTGCAGCGTCGTCTCCCGCGGCCGGCTCGGCGCTCCCGACGCGCGTGAGATAGGCCACCGAGACGCAATGGCCGCGCGGGTCGCGTTTGGGGTCGGAGTAGACGCCAATGAGCGTTAGGGGGCCGGCCGCGATGCCGGTCTCCTCCTTGAGCTCGCGGCGGCACGCGTCCTCGACCGCCTCGCCGACCTCCACGAAACCGCCCGGCAGGGCGTATTCGCCTTGGAAGGGCGGATAGGCGCGCCTGATCAGCAACACGCGATCCTGGCCGTCGAAGACGACGCAGTCGGCGGCGAGCAACGGGGTCTTGGGTGGCGGCATGAGCGGTCTCGGATTGAGGCGAACCTTGAGCATAAGCCTGACGCCGGCGCGGGTCTCGCCCGCGCCCGGAAGGGAAACTTATCCCCGCCCCGCGTGCCCGCGCCTAGGCTTTGCGCGTTCCGCCTCACAAGAGGACGCGGCCGCGAGCTGGGCGGTTGCGGAGGCGGGGGCCGCGAACTTGGGATTCGGCGCCCTTCAGCTAGGCCCGAGCGTGGAGAACGGCCGCGCACCCAATAGCGGCGGCGGGCGGCGAACGCCGCTTTCACCCGACCCGGAACGGCACTTGCCGCCCGTCCCCTCGTTGCTGCTAGCTCTTGCGGCTTGCAAGCGCTCCCACCCCCCTCAACATACCTTTCACAAGCTGCGGCGCCGCAGACGCGCATTCCTGTCCGCGAATTGACGTAAGATCGGGGAAGAGGGCGGAGGCCGAATGCGAATCCGGTTTACGAAGGGGACGGAGGGTCCGGCGGGGACGGCGAGCAAACCTGCCGAGAGCCAGCCCGTTACCGAGGGCGAGACGCGGCTCGCGCCCGATCCGTTCACGGCCGTGCTGCCGGCGCTGGCCGCCCTCGGCGCCATCGCCTCCATCGCCACCATCAACTGGACGGCCCAAGAGCGCACGCCCGATCGCGCCAAGGCAAAGCGCAAGGCCGGAACGGCGCTGCGTGACCTCGAGACCTGCTGCCTCGGGTTGCAGGAGATCTTCCGCCGCTTTCAGCGCAATCCCAAGCTGTTCGCCGGAGATGGCGCCCCGGCTTCATCGCCCTTGAAGTTCGGCGTGCACGGGCCGCGCGTCGGCGCGGACGCGGCGCGCCTGTTCCACCAGCTCATGAACGATGTCGCCTCGATGCTGGTGCTCGCCTCCCAGAACGCCTTCGACGTCATGAGCGCTGTGGAGGACGGCGAGATCAACGCGCCCGAGGAGCTTTTCTTCGGGTTCGGCGAGCAGCAGGAGCGCCTCAACAAGCTGATCCAGACGCGCGCGAGCCTGAAAGCATCCGTCGATACCGGCGCGGAGGTGGCGCTGGCGCTCACCGAGCTCGTCCGCGCCCTAAAGAAGCATCGCGTCGAGTGACGATTTGCTGGGGGGCCGTACCGGACGCGGGCGTTGACAGCGGCGCCGGTGGGGCCTCATGTGAGGGCCGACGCGCTAGCCGCCGCCAAGAAAGCCCGCCCGATGGTCCACTTCACGCTTCCCCGCAACTCCAAGATCGAGCCCGGCAAGACCTGGAACGGCCCGGAGGGCGGCGGCAGCTGGAAGGAGTTCCGCATCTACCGCTGGAACCCGGATGGCGAGGACAATCCGCGCCTCGATACCTATTGGGTCGACACCGCCCGCTGCGGGCCGATGGTCTTGGACGCGCTCATCAAGATCAAGAACGAGATCGATCCCACGCTGACCTTCCGCCGCTCGTGCCGCGAGGGCATCTGCGGCTCCTGCTCCATGAACATCGACGGCACCAACACGCTCGCCTGCCTTAAAGGCTTCGCGGAGATCAAGGGGCCCGTGAAGATCTACCCGCTGCCACATATGCATGTCGTCAAGGACCTCGTGCCCGACATGACCAACTTCTACGCGCAGCACCGCCTGATCGAGCCCTGGCTTAAGACGGACACGCCGGCCCCGCCCAAGGAATGGCGCCAGTCGCATGCCGACCGGCAGAAGCTCGATGGGCTCTACGAATGCATCCTGTGCGCCTGCTGCTCCACCTCCTGCCCCAGCTACTGGTGGAACCAGGACCGCTACTTGGGCCCCGCCGCACTGCTGCAGGCCTTCCGCTGGATCAGCGACTCCCGCGATGAGGCGACCGGCGAGCGGCTCGATACGCTAGAGGATCCCTTCCGCCTCTACCGCTGCCACACCATCCTCAACTGCACCAAGGCCTGTCCCAAGGGGCTCAATCCCGCCAAGGCCATCGCCGAGTTGAAGAAGCTGATGGTGGAGCGCCGCGTCTGAAGCGGCACGGCGAGCCCGGGAAGCAATCAACCTCCAACGTTTCGGAGTTAGCGGCAATGCTCGATCACATCGGCTTCGGCGTCACCGACTTCAAGCGTTCCAAGGCGTTCTACAGCCAGGCGCTGGCGCCGCTCGGCTACAAGCTCGTCATGCAGGTTTCGCTGTCGGAGGATGGCGAGGACGGATATGCGGGCTTTGGCGCCGACCGGCCGCATTTCTGGATCGGGACCGGAAAGCCCCTGCAATCGCGCCTGCACGTCGCCTTTACGGCGAAGTCGCGGGCCGATGTGCGCGCCTTTTACGAGGCGGCCATTGCGGCGGGCGGTATCGACAACGGACCCCCGGGCTTGCGGCCCCATTACCACGAAAACTACTACGGCGCCTTCGTCCTCGACCCGGACGGGCACAACATCGAGGCCGTGAACCACCTCCCCGAGTAAAAAAGGGCGACAAAAGAGAAAGACCGGCGGCGCCTTCGCTGCCACCGGTCTTGAAGGAGATAAGTGGGCGGGGGCTATGAGGCCCGCTCCCGTCGTCCTGCATCACACGCTTCAGCCAAGCTAACCGCGCGTGATCCGGCTGCGTTAGGCAGCCCGACGCGTCTTCCGAGCCGCCTTGCGAGCGGTCTTGCGCATGCTCTTGCGAGCCGTCTTGCGTGCAGTCGACTTCTTGGCGGTCCGGCGAGCCGGCGCCTTCTTGATCTTCCGTTTCACTACCCTCTTAGCCATTTGGTTCATACCTCTTTCCAGTTTCCTATCTCTCTCGAGTTCGAATCAGCTCCGAACAAAAAAAGGATGAGCAAGTTCGAAGATTTTGTTGACATCAAATTGCAATTTACGCGTTGCGGCAAAGCGCATTCGCTCAAACGTGTTGCGCGAAATCCTCATTTTTCTCGTGTTTCTAATGTCGTGGCGCGTCGTCTGCAGATTTCGCCTCCGCTTTTTGCGAAAGCGCGCGGGCGCAATTGAGAGAGTTACGGCCTGCAAATTGCGTCCGGAATGGGCGCGCGATCACGCCGCTTTCACGACGCGGCTCTGCAAATCGAGCACCGCCATCATGTAGCCGAAGCGGTCTTCCACCGCCTCGGCGAGCAGGGAAAAGTAATTGGCGCCATCGGGAACGATCTCGCCGACGACCTCACCGTACTCGAAACGCAAATCCGCTTCGTATTTGCGCGCAATCGCCCGCATCTTGCCGTTTTCCGCCAGGCAGGAGACGCACAGATGCTGCACGCCGCGATTGCGCGCGGCGCGGATGACGCGGCCCATCAGCTCGCTGCCGAGGCCCTGATCCTGCAGGGTTTGCTCGACCGAGAACGCCGCCTCGGCCTCGCGGCCCCATATGTCGCCGAGCTTCTTGAGCTCGGCCGCCGCGCGGACCTCGCCGCCGTCGAAGTAGGCGTAGATGAGCGTGCCCATCTCGGCCGAGCGGGCGGCATAATCCTCGATAAAGGCGTCCGAGACGCCGTGCGCGAAGCGCAGGCGCCGGCTCATCTTGTCGAGCCGCAAAAGGTGGTCGCGGAACTTGTTTGTTTCCGTCGGCCACAGCTTCCTGATGTTTCCTCCCGAGAACTGACGTTCGCTCATGACGAGAACCTCCGTTCCAGGCAACAGATACTGGCCGCCGCCACCGGAACCGGTGACGCCATCGCCAGCTGCACAGGGATTGGTTTTTTGGAGCGCGCCGAACGCCCACTCCCCTTTAGCACTGCACAATATGCCACTCACATGGCAGAAGTTCCACCCGCGGCAGCGATGGGGAGGATTGAATGCCGCACGTAGCGGCGCTGCGCAGAGTTCGTGACATTCGGTCGCGCCAACTTGCACACGAGCCGCCGATCTCTACGAAGTGCGCGACGAGGGCTGCGGGGAATCTTTGCGCCGATGATGCAAAACGTGACTGGCGAGCTGACGGGGCGCCTGCGCGAGCAGATCGCTCAGGCCGAGCTCGATGCCGACGCAGCGCAGCTCGATGTCGCGCGACGGCTCGACCAATTGCTGGCGCATCTGCAGCGCTGGCAGCCCAACCGGGCAGGAATGCGCTCGTTGTTCGGCCGCGCCGGCAATTCGGCGCCGCGCGGCCTCTACATCTACGGGGCTGTCGGCCGCGGCAAGACGATGCTGGCGGATCTCTTTTTCGAGCTCGCCTGCTTCGCGCCCAAGCTGCGCCGGCACTTCCACGAGTTCATGGCGGACGTGCACGAGCGCATCGCCAAGGCGCGCTGCGCCGTCGACGGCGATCCCATACCGCACGTCGCCGACGGCATTGCGCAAGCGGCGCGCCTTCTATGCTTCGATGAGCTGCAGGTGACCGATATTGCCGACGCGATGATCCTCGGACGGCTGTTCACGCAGCTTCTTGCCCGCGGCGTCGTCGTGGTGGCGACCTCCAACTCGGCGCCGCGTGCGCTCTACAAGGATGGCCTCAACCGGCAGCTGTTCCTGCCCTTCATCGACGCGATCGAGGCGCGCATGGACGTCGTCGAGCTCGCCTCCGCCAAGGACTACCGGCTCGACAAGCTCGCGGGGCTGCCGCTCTACTTCATGCCGGCGGATCAGCGCGCCAAAGCCGAGCTCGACAAGCACTGGGACCGCCTGACGGGACGGCACCCCGGCCGCGAGGAGAGCGTGCATGTCAAGGGACGCTCGGTGCGGGTGCCCGTGGCGTCCATGGGCATAGCCCGTTTCGACTTCGGGGAGCTATGCGAGCTGCCGCTCGGCTCGCTCGATTATCTGCACCTCGCGCACGCCTATCATACCCTCATTGTCGACCGCATCCCGGTGCTGACGCGGGAGCGCCGCGATACCGCGCGCCGCTTCATGAATCTGATCGATACCCTCTACGACAACGGGGTGTGCCTCATCGCCTCGGCCGAGGCCGAACCGGCCGGCCTTTACCCGGACGGCGCCGAAACGCACGCCTTCCAGCGCACGGTGTCGCGGCTGATGGAGATGCGCAGCGAGGCTTATCTCAGGAGCCGCCATGGCCAGGGGCGGCCAATCGAGCTCCGCCGCTGACTATCGCTCAACGTGCCGACTGGGCCTTGTCGCGCGCCTCGCCGATGCCGAACGGGGACGCAGCCTTGCCCTCTTGCGCACTTTGAACGGGAATGGATCCCGTCTCGATGTCCGCGTAGGGCGACGTTCCGGGCCTCGGCCCGTAGAGCAGCACGACGCCTTTGCTATCGCCCGGCTGCAGGCCCCGCTGGCGCTCGTCGTAGCGGTAGGACATGAGCTCGCCCGCCGCGCTCGGATGATCGAGGCCGATGGCGTGCCCGATCTCGTGGGCGACGGTGTAGCGGATATCATAGACGTCGAGGCGCCCGTCGAAGCCCACTTTCCAGGGCCGCTGCGGATTGAGGCAGATGAGTGATCGCTCAATGGTCTTGAGGCCCGGGGGGCCGTCCTTCAGGGCGACGTTGGTGAAGGCGCGCCCCTGCGGCTCACCCTGCGCGCCGATGAGAATGTCGGCAGCGCGCGGATCGTGGACCTCGCGGAAGCTGATGTTGGCGACGCCTTCCCACATGCGGAACGCGGCCGCCACCTCATGACGGAACTGCTCGGCCGTGATGTGCGAGGGGGCGTATGCCTTTTCCGGCGGCACCAGCTTAGCGCAGTTGCGAGCACCGGGAGTGTCGACCGCTTCGGTCGCGAATGCGTACGTCACGGCGGCGCCCACGCCCATGCGTGGGCTTTGCCATTTGACCGTCTGATGCTCGAGGTCGAGGAGCTGGAAGCCGAGGAACGTGTGCTCGCCCGCCCAGGCGGAGCCCGTGAGCAACAGCGCTGCAGCGAGATAGGTCGCCCTCACTCCCCCTCCGTCCCCGCGCCCTGCGCGGTCCCGTGCGTGTCTCCCGCCGCCCGGACCCGTAAGACCGACCGCCGCTTGGTGAATCTCTGCAGGTGCAACGCTTTGCGTGCGCCCGAAGTTGGGCTTTTCCTGCTGGGACCGGTAGTCTAAACGTACTCGTGTCGGAGTTGTGGCAAGCCCTCGGGTGCGGGCGTTCGCCGCACGAAATCACCCAAATTCAGCAGAGGGAGCGGGAGGACATGGCGCGCACGAAGATCGCCTTGATCGGCGGAGGTATGATCGGAGGCACGCTCGCGCACCTCATCGGACTCAAGGAGCTGGGCGACGCCGTCATCTTCGACATCGCCGAAGGGTTGCCCCAGGGCAAGGCGCTCGACATCGCGCAATCGGGCTCGGTCGAAGGCTTCGACTGCCACTTCAAGGGCTCGAACGCCTACGCCGACATCGAGGGCGCGGACGTATGCATCGTGACGGCCGGCGTGCCGCGCAAGCCCGGCATGAGCCGCGACGACCTCATCGGCATCAACATCAAGGTGATGGAGCAGGTCGGCGCCGGCATCAAGAAATACGCCCCCTCCGCCTTCGTCATCTGCATCACGAACCCGCTCGACGCCATGGTTTGGGCGTTGCAGAAGGCCTCCGGCCTGCCGCGCAACATGGTCGTCGGCATGGCCGGCGTGCTCGACACCGCGCGCTTCCGCTATTTCCTCGCCTCCGAGCTCGGCATCTCGGTGGAGGACGTCTCGGCCTTCGTGCTCGGCGGCCACGGCGACGACATGGTGCCGCTCGTGCGCTATTCCACGATCGCCGGCATCCCGCTGCCCGATGTCATCCGCATGGGCTGGATGCGTCAGGACCGGCTCGATGAGATCGTCGAGCGCACGCGCAAGGGCGGCGGCGAGATCGTCGCGCTGTTGAAGACGGGCTCGGCCTACTATGCGCCGGCCTCCTCGGCGCTGGAGATGACCGACAGCTATCTGAAGGACAAGAAGCGCATCCTTCCCTGCGCCGCCTACCTCAACGGCGAGTACGGCGTGAAGGGTCTCTACGTCGGCGTGCCGGTGATCATCGGTGCCGGCGGCGCCGAGCGCGTCGTTGAGATCGACCTCAACGCGGCGGAGCGCAACATGTTCATCAAGTCGGTCGAGTCCGTGAAGGGCCTCGTCGACGCCTGCACCAAAATCGCGCCGCAGCTCGGCGCTTGAGCACCGCAGGTCGGCAGCATCGGTTGAGCGTAGCGAGGTGGCATGAATATCCACGAGTACCAGGCGAAAGAGCTGCTCCGGCAATTCGGCATCCCAACCCCGCGCGGCATGGCGGCGTTCTCGGCGCGCGAGGCGGCCGAGGCGGTGCAGCAGCTCTCGGGCCCGATGTTCGTGGTCAAGGCGCAGATCCACGCCGGCGGCCGCGGCAAGGGCAAGTTCAAGGAGGCCGCTGCGGGGCCGAAAGGCGGAGTGCGCCTTGCCAAGTCGCGCGAGGAGGTGCGCGCCTTCGCCGAGCAGATGCTGGGCAAGACGCTCGTCACCAAGCAGACGGGGCCGGATGGCCGCATCGTCAACCGCGTGTTCGTGTCGGAGGCATGCGACATCGAGCGCGAGCTCTATCTCTCCGCGCTAGTGGATCGGACGACGTCGCGTGTCGCCTTCATCGCCAGCCAGGCCGGCGGCATGAACATCGAGGAGGTGGCGGCGGAGACGCCCGACAAGATCATCTCGGTCGCCATCGACCCGGCCTCGGGCTATGAACCGTTCTACGGGCGCAAGATCGCCTTCGCGCTGGGGTTTTCGGGCAAGCAGGTGTCGGCCTGCGTCAAGCTCGTCGGCGATCTCTACCGGCTGATGCTCGCCAAGGACGTGAGCCTCTTGGAGATCAATCCGCTGGTAGTGACGCCGGACGGCTCGCTCACGTGCCTCGACGCCAAGATGAGCTTCGATTCGAACGCGCTCTATCGCCACCCCGACATCGTCGAGATGCGCGATCTCACCGAGGAAGATCCGATGGAGGTCGAGGCCTCCAAGCACGACCTCTCCTACGTCAAGCTCGACGGCACCATCGGCTGCATGGTGAACGGCGCCGGGCTCGCCATGGCGACCATGGACATCATCAAGCTCTACGGCGCCGAGCCCGCGAACTTCCTCGACGTGGGCGGCGGGGCCTCCAAGGAGCGCGTGCAGGCGGCGTTCAAGATCATCCTCTCTGATCCGGCCGTGAAGGGCATCCTGGTCAACATCTTCGGCGGCATCATGCGTTGCGACATCATCGCCGAGGGCGTGGTGGCGGCGGCGCGCGAGATGGCCATCCGCGTGCCGCTCGTCGTTCGCCTCGAGGGCACCAACGTCGACCTCGGCAAGAAGATCTTAAACGAGAGCGGCTTGAAGATTACGCCCGCCGACAACCTGGGCGATGCGGCGGAGAAGATCACGGGCGCAGTGAAGAAGGCCGCCTAATTTTGCGGCCACCTCGAGCAGCTAGCGCCCAATCGAACGGCAGTCGGCAGACGGTGCGAAGATATTTCGCCTCTTCGCCCATTGTTCGGCTTGAAGCAGTGCAGAAAAGACTTCAAGAGTTGGGCGCGCAACGGCAGCGGACAGCGTAATGGCCATTCTCGTCGACAAGTCCACCAAGGTGATCTGCCAGGGCATCACCGGCAGCCAAGGTACGTTCCACACCAAGCAGGCAAAGGCCTACGGCACCAAGATCGTCGGCGGCGTGACGCCCGGCAAGGGCGGCTCGAGGCACCCCGACGAGGAGCTCGCCGACGTGCCGCTGTTCGACACCGTGGCGCAGGCCAAGGCCGCGACCGGCGCCGACGCCACAGCCATCTACGTGCCGCCGCCGTTCGCGGCCGATGCCATCCTCGAGGCGATCGACGCCGGCATCGCGCTCATCGTCGCCATCACCGAGGGGATCCCGGTGCTCGACATGGTCAAGGTGAAGCGCGCGCTCGACGGCTCGAGGTCGCGCCTCATCGGGCCCAACTGCCCCGGAGTGCTCACGCCGAACGAGTGCAAGATCGGCATCATGCCGGGCAACATCTTCACGCCGGGGCGCGTCGGCATCGTCTCGCGCTCGGGCACGCTCACCTACGAGGCGGTGAAGCAGACCTCGGACGCCGGGCTCGGGCAGTCGACTGCCGTCGGCATCGGCGGCGATCCCGTGAAGGGCATGGAGTTCATCGACGTGCTCGAGCTGTTCCTCGCCGATCCCAAGACGGACTCCATCATCATGATAGGCGAGATCGGCGGCTCGGCCGAGGAGGACGCCGCCGACTTCATCAAGAGCGAGGCCAAGCGCGGCCGCGCCAAGCCCATGGCCGGGTTCATCGCCGGCGTCACGGCACCCCCCGGGCGCCGCATGGGGCATGCGGGGGCCATCATCTCCGGCGGCAAGGGCAAGGCCTCCGACAAGCTCGACGCCATGCGCTCGGCCGGCATCGCCATCGCGTCGAGCCCGGCGGCCTTGGGGACCACGCTGATGGATGTCCTAAAAGGTCAAACTCGGCATGCCAAAGTGGCCAAGTAGGCGTATGCTGCGGCGCACACTAAATATTGGATGCCCTCGGCATCGCTGAGCTGGCACCCCGGCCGGCTTTCCGCCCCGCCCTTTCGTTGAGGCAAGAGATTCCATGACCCGCCAACCGCTCAATGATCGATTCCTGCGAACGTCCTTCCTGAGCGGCGCCAATGCGGCCTACGTCGAGGAGATGCAGGCCCAATACGAGCGCAACCCGGGCTCGGTCGGCGACGAGTGGCGGCACTTCTTCGAGAGCCTCAAGGAGGAGCGTGAGAGGGCTCACGGCGACGGGCGCGGCCCGAGCTGGGGCGTGCGCCCGCTCGAGACGGAGAACGGCGAGCTCGTCGCGGCGCTGACCGGCGACTACGGCGCCGAGGAGCGCACCCTGCGCGACAATCTGCAGGCGCGCGCGCACATGCTCGGCTTCGAGATGTCGCCGGCCGCCTCGCTGCGTGCGACGCAGGATTCGATCCGCGCGCTGATGCTGATCCGCGCCTACCGCGTCATGGGCCATCTCGCCGCCGATCTCGACCCCTTGGGCCTCGCCGACCGCAAGGTGCACCGGGAGCTCAAGCCCGAGACCTACGGCTTCACCGACGCCGATCTCGACCGGCCCATCTTCATCGACCGCATGCTCGGGCTCGAGACGGCCACCATGCGCCAGATCCTGCGCATCCTGCGCCGCACCTACTGCCGGCACATCGGTGCACAGTTCATGCATATCACGAGCCCGTCGCAGAAGGCCTGGATCCAGGAGCGCATCGAGGGCGAGGAGAAGGACATCCGCTTCACGCCCGAGGGCCGCCGCGCGATTCTGAACAAGCTCATCGAGACGGAGACGTTCGAGAAGTTCTGCGAGGTGAAGTACACCGGCACCAAGCGCTTCGGCATCGACGGCGCCGAGTCGATCGTTCCGGCGCTGGAGCAGATCATCAAGCGCGGCGGCCAGCTCGGCGTCAAAGGCATCGTCATCGGCATGGCCCACCGCGGGCGCCTCAACGTGCTCGCCAACGTGATGGAGAAGCCGTTCCGCGCCATCTTCAACGAGTTCAAGGGCGGCTCCTTCAAGCCCGACGACGTCGAGGGCTCGGGCGACGTAAAGTACCACCTCGGCGCCTCCTCCGACCGCGCCTTCGACGGCAACAACGTGCACTTATCGCTCACGGCGAACCCTTCGCACCTGGAGATCGTCGATCCCGTGGTGCTGGGCAAGGTGCGCGCCAAGCAGGACCAGCTCGGATGCGCACCGGGCGAGCGCACGCCGGTGCTGCCGCTGATCATCCACGGCGACGCGGCGTTCGCGGGCCAGGGGGTCGTCGCCGAATGCTTCGGCCTCTCGGGCCTCAAGGGCCACCGCACCGGTGGCTCCATCCACTTCATCATCAACAACCAGATCGGCTTCACCACGAGCCCGCGCCATTCGCGCTCCTCGCCCTACTGCTCGGACGTGGCCAAGACCGTCGAGGCGCCGATCTTCCACGTGAACGGCGACGACCCGGAGGCGGTGGTGCACGTTGCCAAGATCGCCACCGAGTTCCGCCAGAAGTTCCAGAAGCCCGTCGTCATCGACATGTTCTGCTACCGGCGCTACGGCCACAACGAGGCCGACGAGCCGATGTTCACGCAGCCGCTGATGTACAAGACGATCAAGTCGCATCCGACGGTGATCGAGCTTTATTCGAAGCGGCTCGCCGAGGAAGGTGTCGTGACCCAGCAGGAGTCCGAGCGCATGAAATCGGGCTTCCGCGCACGCCTCGAGAACGAATTCGGCGCGGCCGACGCCTTCCGTCCCAACAAGGCCGATTGGCTCGACGGACGCTGGTCGGGCGTCGGCTTCGCCGAGGACGATGCGCGCCGCGGCGAGACGGGGGTCGATCTCGAGCGCTTGAAGATCATTGGGCGCCGCATCACCAGCATCCCGCCCGACTTCAACGCGCACAAGACCATCCGCCGCCTGCTCGAGCGCCGCCGCGAGATGGTGGAGACGGGCGAGGGCATCGACTGGGCCATGGCCGAGCACCTGGCGCTGGGCTCGCTCTTGAACGAGGGCTTCCCGGTGCGGCTTTCCGGCCAGGACAGCGAGCGCGGCACCTTCTCGCAGCGCCATTCGGTGCTGATCGACCAGGAGAGCGAGCGCCGCTGGACGCCGCTGAAACACGTCGCCAACGACCAGGCCCACTTTGAGGTCATCAACTCGATGCTGTCGGAGGAGGCCGTGCTCGGCTTCGAGTACGGCTACTCGCTCGCCGAGCCGAACGCGCTCGTCATGTGGGAAGCGCAATTCGGCGACTTCGCCAACGGCGCCCAGGTCGTGTTCGATCAGTTCATCTCGTCGGGCGAGCGCAAATGGCTCAGGATGTCGGCGCTCGTCTGCATGCTGCCGCACGGCTACGAAGGCCAGGGGCCGGAGCACTCCTCGGCCCGGCTGGAGCGCTTCCTGCAGCTGTGCGCCGAGGACAACTGGCAGGTCGCCAACTGCACCACGCCGGCCAACTACTTCCACATCCTGCGCCGGCAGCTGCACCGCAAGTTCCGCAAGCCGCTCATCCTCATGACGCCAAAGTCGCTCCTGCGCCACAAGCGCGTCCTTTCGCGTCTCGACGAGATGGCGCCGGGCACCTCGTTCCACCGCCTGTTGTGGGACGACGCCGAGTACAAGCCGGGCGAGAAGATCAAGCTTCAGCCCGACGACAAGATCCGGCGCGTGGTGCTGTGCACGGGCAAGGTCTACTACGACCTCTACGAGGCGCGCGAAGCGGCCGGCATCGACGACATCTATCTGCTCCGCGTCGAGCAACTCTACCCGTTCCCGGCGCGTGCGCTCATGCACGAGCTCTCGCGCTTCAAGAACGCCGGCATGGTGTGGTGCCAGGAGGAGCCCAAGAATATGGGCGCCTGGAGCTTCATCGAGCCCAACCTCGAGTGGGTGCTGGAGCGCATCGAGGCCCGCGTGCGGCGTCCGGCCTACGCCGGCCGCGCGGCAACGGCGGCTACCGCGAGCGGGCTTCTGTCGAAACACCTGCACGAGCAGAAGACTTTGGTTGACGAGGCGCTGACCGGCCCCGACGCCGCGGCGTGAGGATAGACAAGCGACCTTCGCGAGGCGAGGACGAGATGGCGACCGAAATTCGCGTGCCGGCTCTGGGCGAGAGCGTGACCGAGGCGATCGTCGGCAAGTGGCTCAAGTCCGCGGGCGACAGCGTCAGTGCGGACGAGCACGTGGTGGAGCTCGAGACCGACAAGGTCACGGTCGAGGTCAACGCGCCGGCCTCGGGCGTGCTGGGCGAGATCAAGGCGCCGGAGGGGACGACAGTAGCTGTCGGCGCCCTGCTCGGCGCCATCAGCAACGGCGCCGGTTTGGAGGTCGCGAAGCCTGCTCAGCCTGCGCCGGCTTCCCTGCCGCAGGCACCTGTCGCGCAAGCGGCTCCGCCGCCAGCACCCGCGAGGGCTGCGCCGGCTCCCGCCCCGGCCGAGAAGGGCAACGGCGAGATGCCGCCGAGCCCCGCCGCGCGCAAGAAGCTCG
>DATIZL010000024.1:0-14933 GCA_035517115.1 Hyphomicrobium sp. | reverse complement strand
CTACCTCGCAAGCGCGCGCGGAAGGCTAGGCGTCCTTTGGAATGACGTGCTGCTCTACGGCACCGTCGGAGGCGGCACTGCGCACCACACGTTCAATGAGGCGAAGGGCGCCTTCTCCGGCGAGCAGCATTTAAGTGACACCGGGTTGGTGTTCGGTGGTGGACTCGAGTGGATGGTCGCCTACGGAGTTTCGTTGCGCACCGAATACCTGCGCTACGATCTGAGCGACAGCGCCGCTCTCCCGTCCGGCTTGCCCGGCGACTTCGCCCGGTTCCGCGACATCGATATCGTCCGTGCGGGCGTCAATCTGCGGCTGGCGCCATAGCGCGTGCGCTAGGCCGCGCTATCTACCCGATGCCTGCGGCTAAACCAGCTGAGCTGCAGGCACCGCCGCCAGTGCCGATCAGTTGACTGTGAGCGCTACAAGCTGTTCGAGACGGTGTTCCAGCCGGTAGCCGAGTGCGGCGACGCCCGCCTCACTTGGGTGATTTCCGCAAGTGTCGCATTTCGCTCCCGCCCAAGGCGGATCTAAAGTCTCGACCGGCTGTACAGCACCTGTTCGGCCGGGTGTCAGGCAGCGAAACGGTACTGGCCGCGGGCGTAGCATGTTCCCATTATACCAAGCCCTTCGTTCAGTCTCCGACAGTCACGTGTTCCTTGTCTGTGAGCCAGACTGCTACTTGGGACTACCCGACCGCATTCGCCATCAGGGCCCGTGGCAGGTGATGGGGCGCGGCGACGTTACGAACTTGAAGTCTGAGTACCGCGTGGCGCTCGCTCGCGATGGCTACGCGCTGGTGAAGTGCGAAGCAGCAGTGTTCAAGCCAGAGGCGTGAGCGAAGCTGTTGTCCGGGCTGCAGACAGAAGCTCAAGGGGCCGGCGCTGACTTTCAATGGGCCGAGCCGCCCTCTGCCTGCAGCCTGAAGTACTCGTCAATCGCGGCCCTGTACTCGGCAACGTCAGCGGGGTCGTAGTACTCCTCCATCCCCTCCATGAGCATCAGGCCAGTCTTGGCGAAGGCGTAGGCGAGGTGCGGCGCCCCGTCTCCCATTAGCTTGAGCAGGTCCTTGTTGACCTGCTCTTCCGTCATCTCCGTCGGCACGTCCTTGTCGAGGTCGAAGAACACGGGCTCGCCGGGAAGCGGGTCACGCCCGAACTTCTTGCGGAAGGCCTTGAGCTGCTTGCGCAGGAGGCGCTCAACCTCAACTTCTGGATCGACACTCCGCTTGCGCTTTGCCATGTGCGGCCCTCCCACGGTCACCCACGAGCATGCTACAGGGCCTCGGTGCGCGGCGGGTGGCTTCTGGCCGTTGCTAGACGGGAAAGGACCGGTCACCGCTGTCCGGTTTGCCCCCTATTCTTGATCAATGCGGACATCGCTGTCCGGTTTGATGCTTCCCTCGCGAGCCTCACGCAGCAGCACGTACAGGTTCGCGGCTCTTCCACCGTTCAGCGCACCACGTGGCCCGCCGCGGAGGTAGAGCTCGCGCGACAGCTCCCTCCTCAATCGGCGAACCTGGTGCACCGAGCAGCCGCAGCAGTGGGCAAGCTGCCCCTGCGTGGCTCGGCAGGTGCCGTGCTGATCGACCTCGCGCGCGACCGCGAGCAGCAGGAGCTTTTTGGTCCCGGTGAGTGGCTGTCGCCATGCCCATTCTGTGGCTCTCCCGCTCATGGGCGCCCGACGAACGTGTCGCGAACCGCGCGTGTCAACCGCGTGCCAGATGGGCTGCACGTTGCTGCATCGTTCTGCACTTTGGGAGATGGGCGCCGCTCAGACCGAGGTGACAAAACCCCAGGAAACATCGGGATCAGCCTGGTGCTGCCGCTGAGGATTGAACTCAGGACCTCTCCCTTACCAAGGGAGTGCTCTACCACTGAGCTACGGCAGCCGCTTCGCTCGGGAACGCGGTTACCCAGACCCGTTCGGCAAAGCGCGGGGACACTGCCACAGGCCCCCTAAGGGGATCAAGCCGATGTGGCCTCCGCGCAAGCCCCTATTTTCCGGTAGAACGGCAACATGCCGGCTGGACGCGAGCCTTTTCGACATGCCCACCGTAATTCTGCCCAACTTTCCGGCGCCTCCACCCTTGGTCTTGGCGGTCCGCACGCCGGGCGAGGCAAGCGACCGATAGCCGATTGAACGAGCGATGATCGTACCTGTGATCTTATCGGGCGGATCGGGGACGCGGCTGTGGCCGCTGTCGCGAGCCCACTATCCCAAGCAGTTCATCCGCTTTTTCAACGGCGAGGGCCGCAGCCTGCTGGGGGCCACGCTCGAACGGCTCGGGGCCGATCAGGGCTTTGCGCCTCCGATCCTCGTTTGCAACAACGATCACCGCTTCCTCGTGCGCGAGGAGATGGCCCGTGCACACATAGAGCCGCAGGCGATCCTGCTGGAGCCGGTCGCGCGCAACACCGCGCCGGCGGTTGCCGCGGCTGCCATGTTCGCCCAATCGCGCGACGCGGACGCGGTCCTGCTCGTGATGCCGTCCGATCACGTGATGCGTGACACAGCGGCTTTCCTTAAATGTGCTCTGCAGGCCGCTCCGATCGCAGCGCAAGGCCGCATGGTGCTCTTCGGCGTCAAGGCGCGGGAGCCGCACACCGGCTATGGATATATCCGCCAGGGCGCGGCCCTCAATGGCGCGGTCGGCGGATTTGCCGTCGAGGCCTTTTGCGAGAAGCCCGACCGGGCGAAGGCGGAAGCCTATCTCGCCCAAGGCGGCTATTTCTGGAACAGCGGGATCTTCGTCTTGAGCGCGCGCGCCTATCTCGCCGAGCTCGAGCGGCTTGCGCCCGCCATCTACGCGGCCGCGCGTGATGCGCTCGACAAGGCAACGCAGGACATGGAGTTCCTCAGGCTCGAGCCGACCGCCTTCGCGGCCTCGCCCAATATCTCGATCGACTACGCCGTCATGGAGCAGACGAAGGCGGCGGCCATGCTCGAGCTCGATGTGGGCTGGAACGACGTCGGCTCGTGGGCGGCCCTGTGGGAGGCCTCCTCGCGCGATGAACAAGGCAACGCGGTCGACGGAGACGCGCTGCTGATCGATACCAAGAATTGCGTCGTGCGCAGCGAACGCTCGCTCGTTGCCGCCATTGGGGTCGATGATCTCGTCATCGTGGATACCCCCGATGCCTTGCTCGTCGCCGACAAGGCGAGATCGCAGGACGTGTCCGCGGTCGTGGCCAAGCTCAAGCAGTCGAACCGCAAGGAGCACGAGCAGCACGTCCGCAACTATCGCCCCTGGGGCTATTTCGAGACCTTGAGCGTCGGCGGCCGCTTCCAGGTCAAGCTTCTGCACGTCAAGCCGGGGGGCAAGCTGTCGATGCAGATGCATCACCACCGCTCGGAGCACTGGGTGGTCGTGCGCGGCACGGCGCGCGTGACCGTGGGGGATACAGTGAAGCTCGTGCAGGAGAACGAGAGCATCTACATCACGGCCACGCACTGGCACCGGTTGGAGAACCCGGGCAAGGTGCCGCTCGAGATCATCGAGGTGCAAATTGGCTCGTACCTCGGCGAGGACGATATCATCCGCGCCGACGATGCCTATAACCGCGGTCCCAACGAGATCAGCTAGAGCTGAGTCTATGGGCGCAAAGCCGCGTCAGCTCGCCGTCTCGACCGACGTTCCTCTCAAGAGGCGGTCGAAATAGGCGATCGTCAGCTTCAGTCCACCCTCGAGCGGGATGCGGGGCTCCCAGCCGAGCGTCCGTTTCGCCAATGCAATGTCCGGCTGGCGCTGGCGCGGGTCGTCGGCCGGCAGCGGCTTGGCGATGAGGGACGATTTCGATCCCGTCATGTCGATGACCATCTCGGCGAGCCGGCGGATGGTGAACTCGCCGGGATTGCCGAGATTGACGGGACCGGTGAAGTCGGCGGCCGTTCCCATGAGCCGCATGAGGCCATCGACGAGATCGTCGACGTAGCAGAAGGAGCGCGTCTGGCTGCCGTCGCCGTAGATGGTGATGGGCTCGCCCTTTAGTGCCTGCACCACGAAATTGGAGACGACGCGGCCATCGTTAGGGTGCATGCGCGGGCCGTAGGTATTGAAGATGCGCGCGACTTTGATCTCGAGCCGGTGCTGGCGCAGATAGTCGAAGAACAAGGTCTCGGCGCAGCGCTTGCCTTCGTCGTAGCAGGACCGCGGCCCGATCGGGTTCACATTGCCCCAGTAGTCCTCGGTCTGCGGATGGATGGCCGGGTCGCCGTAGACCTCGCTGGTGGAGGCTTGCAGGATGCGGCAGCGCAGCCGCTTTGCCAGCCCCAGCATGTTGATTGCGCCGTGCACGCTCGTCTTCGTCGTCTGCACGGGATCGTGCTGGTAGTGGATGGGCGAAGCGGGGCACGCGAGATTGTAGATCTCGTCGACCTCCACATAGAGCGGGAAGGTGACGTCGTGACGCAACAGCTCGAAGCGCGGATGACCGATGAGGTGCTCGATGTTGCGCTTCGTGCCGGTGAAGAAATTGTCGAGGCAGATGACCTCGTGGCCAGCCTCGATCAGCCGCTCGCACAAGTGCGAGCCGATAAAGCCGGCGCCTCCGGTGACGAGGACCGACTTGCGATCGATCCGGCCCTGTTGTGAGTTCTGTCGCTGCACGGTTCCGCTTCGCGCGCTGGCAGGCCCGGCGCCTGCCCGTTAAAGAGAGCTAGCGTACTTTGTGGAGAGCCGCAAACCGACCCGTTGAAATGCCGCTGCTCATGCCGACCGCCGCATTTGGGCGGCCATCGTAAGGATGACTGAGTAAATAGGTGATAGGTTGTAAACGTGTCGGCGCAGTCAGGACCAAAGAAGATGCCGAGCGACGAGCCCCGCGAGCCTCGCAAGGCGAGCTCGGCCCATCGTACGGCCCGGCTCGAAGCGGAGCTGAGGGCCAATCTGCGCAAGCGCAAGGACCAGGCGCGCGCGCGCGCCGACTCAAAGCCTGGTGAACAAGGCCTGGGGTCCTGCGGACTCCGAGGGCAAGCGGTGAAATTCAGTCGTTCGGCGCTGGGTGCCGCCGCGGTTTGGGCTACGGGGCATTTTGCCAGCGAGGCAAAGCTTGCCGGAGTGGCCGCGAAGCGCATATTCATCTTTTAATGACCGCGCAGGCCTGAGCGCTCGCGGCTGGAGGGGCAAGAGCTCATGGATCGCATCAAGATCACGGGGGGAGAGCGGCTTTCGGGCACGATCCCAATCTCGGGCGCCAAAAACGCGGCCCTGCCGTTGATGATCGCCAGCCTGCTCACCGCCGACCGGCTGACGCTCAAGAACGTGCCGAACCTCGCCGACGTCAATCTGCTCGCGCGCATCTTGCGCAATCACGGCGTGGACCTCGCCGTCGACGGCAAGCGCGCGGGGCCGGCGGTGCATTTGGGCGAGACCTTCCATCTGTCCGCCCGCGATATCGTCGATACGGTTGCGCCCTACGAGATGGTGAGCCGCATGCGGGCGAGCTTCTGGGTGCTCGGGCCCTTGCTTGCGCGTTGCGGCCAGGCCAGGGTCTCGCTTCCCGGCGGCTGCGCCATCGGCACGCGGCCGGTCGACCTGCACCTGATGGGGCTCAAGGAGCTCGGTGCCAAGATCGAGATCGAGGGCGGCTATGTGGTCGCCACCGCGCCCGGCGGGTTGCGCGGTGCCCGTATCGTTTTTCCCAAGGTATCGGTGGGCGCCACTCACAACGTGCTGCTCGCCTCGGCGTTAGCGCGCGGCGAGACCGTCATCGAGAACGCCGCGCGTGAGCCCGAGGTCGGGGACGTCGCCCAGTGCCTCGTCAAGATGGGCGTGAAGATCGAGGGCATTGGCACCTCCACGTTGCACATCGAGGGCGCGAATAGGCTCGAGGGCGCCGTGCATACCGTGCTCCCGGACCGCATCGAGACGGGGACTTTCGCCATCGCAGTGGCGGCAACCGGGGGCGACGTGACGCTCGAGGGCGCACGCGCCGAGCTCTTGAAAACGGCGCTCGATGCGCTTGCGAAGACGGGCGTCACCGTGCAGGAGACCAACAGCGGCGTACGGGTGGCGCGTAACGGCACCGGCATCGAGCCCATCACGATCGAGACGCAGCCCTTCCCCGGCTTCCCCACCGACCTGCAGGCGCAGCTCATGGCGCTGATGACCACGGCCGGAGGGACCAGCGTCATCCGCGAGACCATCTTCGAGAACCGCTTCATGCACGTGCAGGAGCTGGCGCGCCTCGGTGCCGACATCCAGCTTCACGGCGACACCGCGACCATCAAGGGCGTCAAGGGCCTGACCGGCGCCCCGGTGATGGCAACCGACCTGCGGGCCTCGGTTTCGCTCGTCGTGGCGGGCTTGATGGCCGAGGGTGAGACGATGATCAACCGCGTCTACCACCTCGACCGCGGCTTCGAGCAGCTCGAGCAGAAGCTCTCGCGCTGCGGGGCGCAGATAGCGCGACTCACCGGTTAATGACCAGGCTTGAGGACGCGGCGCTAGCCGAGGTCGATCTCGCCGTCGACCTCGTGGCGAAGGCCCGCGTCCTGAGCGGTCAGCACCATGCGCACCTTGAGCTTGCCCTTGCCTTCAAGCTGGCGCTCGCGCACGACACGCTCGATTTCCTGCTGCGAGGTGATGCCGACGTGCTTCAGGAATCGGCGCAGCGACAAATTGAATTTCTCGTTCTCCATGAGGGCCTCCACCGGCAGGTTTGGGCATGGGAGACTAAACGCGCACCATCGGGCTCGCGAGCCGGTTAGCCGGCTCTATTGGTTATCAGGCTCGTCGAGGCTTCGGTTGCACGGGCGTTCCCTCCTCGCTATCAAACTTGCGTGTTATGCCGACCAAACGCGCCCCTCGTCCCCGGAAGCTCGCGCGCATGAAGGACTTAAAGCTCATTGCCCTCGACCCCGAGGATCTGCAGGTTCTGTCCTGTCATCTGCAGGATGCCGTGGTTCGCGTGGAGGACATGGCCTACATCAAGGACGAGTTGCGGTTTGCCGTGCTCGCGAGCCGGTTTGACTGGGAGTCCGCGGAACGGGCCGCTGGGAGCTATCAGCGCCGCCGCACCGGCGTGCGCTTTGAGCGCGTCGTGGGTGCCCAAGTGCACGGGATCGACCTCAAGCAAAGGGAGGGAGTGCTTTCGCTCCTCGCCATCACCTTTGAACCGGCCCAGGCGCCGGCGGGGACGCTGACGCTGCACTTCGCGGGCGGCGGCGCGGTGCGGCTGCGGGTCGAATGCATCGAGGCCGAGCTGCGCGATTTGGGCGCGGCCTGGAGCACGCCCGTCAAGCCCGACCACGCGAGCGACGATACTTCAACCAGCTGAAGGAGACGGCAGCAAATGCCGGTGAGGTGATGCCGAAGCGGCTTCAAACGAGCGACCCTGGCTTTGAGCAGGCGTTCGCGGTCTTCCTCGGCGAGAAGCGCGAGGTTTCCGCCGACGTCGACGCCGCCGTTGCCAAGATCGTCGCCGATGTGAAGGCGCGCGGCGATGCGGCCCTGGTCGAGCTTTCGGCGAAATTCGATCGGGTCGATCTCGGCAAAGTCGGCTTGCGCGTCTCGGCGCAGGACGTGCGTACGGCGTTCGACGCCTGCGACCAGGAGACGATCGCGGCGCTCGAGCTTGCGCGCGACCGTATCGAGGATCACCACCGCCGGCAGCTCCCGGTCAACGAGCGCTACACGGACGAGCTTGGCGTCGAGCTTGGCTGGCGCTGGACGGCCGTGGAATCCGCCGGCCTCTACGTGCCGGGCGGGCTCGCCTCCTACCCGAGCTCGGTCCTCATGAATGCGGTTCCGGCCAAGGTTGCCGGAGTGCCGCGCCTCGTAATGGTCGTGCCGGCACCCAAGGGTGAGCTCAACCCGCTCGTGCTGGCGGCGGCGCGGCTCGCGGGGGTGGAGGAAATTTACCGTGTCGGGGGCGCGCAGGCTGTGGCGGCCCTCGCCTACGGCACGCAGACGATTGCACCGGTTGCCAAGATCGTCGGGCCCGGCAACGCCTACGTGGCCGCGGCAAAGCGGCAAGTGTTCGGGCTCGTCGGCATCGACAGCATCGCCGGCCCGTCGGAGGTGCTCATCATCGCGGACAAGCACAACGATCCAGAATGGATCGCGGCGGATCTTCTCGCCCAGGCCGAGCACGATACCGCGGCCCAGTCCATTCTGATGACCGATGATGCGGGTTTCGCGCGTGCGGTCGAGGCAGCGGTGACCCGCCAGCTCGCGGCGCTGCCGCGCGGCAATATTGCGGGCGAGAGCTGGAACGTCTTTGGGGCCGTGATCGAGCTTCGAACCCTCGATGAGGCGCCGGCCCTTGCCGACCGCATCGCCGCCGAGCACCTGGAGATCGCGACCCGCGATCCCGACAAGCTCACGGACCGTATCCGCAACGCCGGCGCCATTTTCATCGGCAAGCAGACGCCGGAGATGATCGGGGACTACATCGCCGGCTCCAACCACGTCTTGCCGACGGCGCGCAGCGCGCGCTTCTCGTCCGGATTGGGCGTGCTCGACTTTATGAAGCGCACCTCGCTGCTCAAGCTCGACAGCGGCGCGCTCGCCGCTCTCGCTCCGGCGGCCATGCGGCTCGCGCGTGCGGAGGGGCTCGAAGCGCACCGGCGCTCGGCCGAGCTCAGGCTCGGCAACGTCGCCCAGGGTACGTCATGACGGAGGCGCCGACGCCGGACAAAGGGAGCACATCGCGGCTCGTCGCGATCACGCTCGACGAGAAGTCGACCGCGACCTCGAACCCCAACATCGAGCACGAGCGCGAGGTGGCCATCTTCGACATCCTCGAGGACAACCGCTTTGCGCTCGCAGGCCGTAACGACGGGCCCTACACCCTGAACCTGGGGATCGTCGAGGACCGGCTCGTCTTCGGTATCGGCGACGAGGCGGGCACGAATATCGTCACCCACATGCTCTCGCTCACACCGTTGAAGCGCATCATGCGGGACTACTTCCTCATCTGCGAAAGCTACTACGAGGCCATCCGCACCGCTCCTCCCTCGCGCATCCAGGCGATCGACATGGGGCGGCGGGGCCTGCACGACGAGGGAAGCCGCATCCTGCAGGAGCGCCTCACCGGCAAGATCGCGATTGACCTTGATACCGCGCGGCGGCTCTTCACCCTGATTTGCGCGCTGCACTGGAAGGGCTAGCGCCATGTCTCGGGATGGGGCGGCCCGCAGCGGAACGGACGTCGAGGCCCCGCCCGGGGGAAAGGACGAGCGGGAGCGGCGAAACCTTCCCGGCGCGGTGCTGTTTGCTTGCACCATGAACACGGTGCGTTCGGTGATGGGCGCCGCCATGCTGCGGCATCTGGCCGGCAACCGCTGCTACGTGCACTCTGCGGGCGTCAGGGCCGGCGCGCCCGACCCTTTCGTCACGGCCGTCATGGATGAGATCGGGATCGACGTGTCGCGGCACAGGCCGCAGACCTTGCGCGATCTGCACGATACCTCGTTCGATCTGATCGTGACGCTGTCGCCGGAGGCGCATCATCAGGCGCTGGAGTTCACGCGCACGATGGCAGTCGACGTCGAGTACTGGGCGACGCTCGATGCCACCATGATGATCGGGCATGCAAGCCGGGAGCAGGTGATCGCCTACTACCGCGGGGTGCGCGATCAGCTGTTTGCGAGGATCACGAGGCGGTTCGGGTTCGAGGGCGGTCCGACTGTATGACGGCGTCTGTCCTCGGTTGAGCAGAAGGCGCCCGCTCGCGCAGGAGATACCACGTCTCTTGCGAGCCGATGCCCTTGATGTCGATGGGGCCACGCGACTCGAACTCGAACGACTCGCTCAGTCTAGAGTGGCATGTCGGGCAAACGAGGACGCGTCCGGGCGCGGCCTGTCCCTCGAGGCGGCTTGCGAGGTTTACGGGCTCACCCCACACGTCGTAGCTAAACTTCTTCGTGCCGATCACGCCGGCGGTGACTTTCCCTGAAGCAAGCCCCACACGGATGCTCAGGGGAAGCCCGGTGTCGTTGCGCAGCTGCGCGATGTAGTCGAGCATGTCGAGCGCCATGCGCGCGAGCCGGGCGGTGTGGTCGGGTGCCGGATCGGGAAGCCCCGCCACGACCATGTAGGCGTCGCCGATCGTCTTGATCTTCTCCACGCCGTGACGCACCGCGAGCGCATCGAACTCGGAGACGATGCGGCTCAGAAGCTCGACGGTCTTGTCGGCCCCGAGGCGCAGCGTCAGGGCGACGAAGCCCGAGATGTCCGCGAACATCACGGAGGCCTGCTCGATGCTGTCGGCGATTGCGATGCCGGGATTGGCCTTCAGGCGCTCCACGATGGCATCGGGAAGCACGTTGCGCAAAACGGCATCCGTCTCGGCCTTGGCGCGCTCGGCGAGACTGAACGCGTAGTATACCGATGCAGCGATGAGTATCACGGTGGTGATCGCCCCCTGTGTGTAAAGGGAATCGGCGGCCGCCTGCTCCTCGGGGGAGAGCGGACCTTTGGTCGGGAACCAGAACCACGCGTAAAGGTGCAGCACGAGGGCGAGGAGCACGAGCGCCAAGATTAGGCGTATGCGCTTCAAATCGAAGATCACGAACAACGCTGCCGCCGCGATGATGTATTGGAGCTGCGCGCCGCCCTCGCGACTGAAGAAGGCGGCGAAGCCGAAGAGCGCCGCATACTCGGCGCAGATGAGCAGCATGCCGCCGGCGAGTTCGTTGATGCGGTGTGCGAGCGGCACGAGCAGCGCCGTTCCCACAAGCGCCAGGTTGATGGCGATCATCGGCGCGTAGGTATCGAAGTCCAGGACCGACTGCTGAATCGCGTAGAGGAACGTCGTGATCGCGATCAGATAGGAGATCAGATTGAGTATCTTGAGCCGGCGCCGCGTGTCGGGCGGATAGCTTTCGGTACCAGCCTCTGCGATGCGCTTCAGAATCTCCCCCGTCCGTTGAGCGAACGGGGACGCGAGGAAGCGATGCCAAGCTCCGGCTGCCTTGGAGCTCAGCGTGTATAGGAGCGACAGAAACGGCATTTCGCGGACGGCGCGCATCAGTCCATATAGCAGGAAGGCTGCGGCAGCTTAAGATGCGCGGCCGGGCGGCGGAGTTGGCCAGCTCATTCGGCGCCGGCAATCGCCTGCAATTCCTCGATATCGCAGATGATCCGCCCCTCGTTGCGCTCGAGCGCCCCGCTCGACTCCAACAGCGAGAGCGCCGTGTTGACCTTGGGCCGGCTTGCTCCGATGAGGAGGGCAAGCTCGCTCTGCGACATCGGCAGCTCGATCTCGACCCGGCCCTCGTCCGCGCCCGGCGCCTTTTGCCGGGCAGCGGCGAGGAAAAAGCGCGCAAGGCGGCCTTCGATGGGGTAGAGCGCGATCGCCTCGAGCTGCTGGTCGGCCTCGCGCACGCGCGAGCACAAGAAACGGACGGCCGCTTCTCCGATGAGCGGGTGGGTATCCATCAGGCGCTTGAAGGCCGGCTTGGAGAGGCTGAGCGCCGTCACTTTGTTGACGGCGGTGGCATCTGCGCTGCGCGGGCCTCCGTCGAGCATGGCGATCTCGCCGAAGATCTGGCCCGGCTCTGCATGCGCGAACGACAGCTCGCGGCCCTCGCCGGTCAACACCGACAGGCGCACCCGCCCCTTGACGACGAGATAGATCTCGCGGCCCGTGTCCCCGCGCGCAAAGATGACCTGGCTCTGATCGAAGGTCACCTCGCGCATCTCATCCGCAACCGCCCGGCGGTCGGACTCGTCTAAAGAACCGAACAGCGGGGTGCGACCGAGCAGCTCGACTATGGCGTTCTTGGCTAGCATGGTTTGACCCCGACAGCTCGACGGCCGCCGATTTAGCCGCAAAACCGGGTGCCATGGCAACGGTGGATTGGCCCCTTGCAATTACCGGCAGCCCTTTGCATTGTCTCAGGCGATTGGTTACCGCCAATAAGCGCCGGAAATCCCTGGCCCGGCGGCCTCGCGTCACATCCTCGCCGCTCCACGACCCCATCGTGGCCGGACGGATGCGTTTCATGCGCAAGTCGTACGCTCCGAATAGTCCCACCTTGCGGGTAAGCACTCGATGACTGCCAAAGCCGCCTTTTTCACTGCGCTCGGTCGTACCGATCAGCCGCGCCGGGAGACGCTGCGCCGCGAGCTCGCCAGGGCCAAGGCGAGCGAGGCTGAAGGTGCCGCGCGGCCGACGCTCGTGCTGGCAAGCGCGAGCCCCCGCCGCGTGCGGCTTCTCGCTCAGGTGGGCGTGGAGGCCGACGCGCTGCGGCCCGCCACCATCGATGAGTCCGCACGGCGGGGTGAGATGCCGCGTGCCTACGTCGCCCGGCTTGCGCGCGCCAAGGCGGAGACGGCGCGCGACCAGATCGCCAACGACAAGGACATTGCCGGGGCCTACGTGCTCGCCGCCGATACGGCCGTGGCGCTGGGGCGCCGCATCATCATGAAGCCGTCCAACATCGAGGAGGCGGCCAACTGCCTCCAGCTCCTGTCGGGACGCGCGCACCGCGTATTGACGAGCGTCTGTCTCATCACGCCGGATGATCGCGTGCGCCACAAGCTGGTCGACACGCGTGTGCGCTTCAAGCACCTGTCGCGCGAGGAGATCGAGGCCTATATCGCCTCGAGAGAGTGGCGCGGCAAGGCAGGCGGCTACGCCATCCAGGGGCTCGCCGGCTGCTTCGTGCAGAAGCTCACGGGCTCCTACACGAGCGTCGTCGGGCTGCCGCTGACGGAAGTGGTGTCAATGCTGGTGGGCGAGGGCTTTCCCATCCACTTCGCCTGGGTGCGGGCGGCCGAGCTCGACCCGACTTAGATCTCAAGGTGAGCAGGGTGAACAAGGAGCGACAGCAAGCAGGGGCCAAAGCGGGCGGGCGCTGTCCCATCTGCAAGGAGCCCACGGCGGCGGCCTACCGGCCGTTCTGCTCGGCGCGCTGTCGCGACATCGACCTGTCGCGGTGGCTGCGCGGGGTCTATGCGATCCCTGGCGCCGAGCAGGCGCCCGGCGAGGGAGCCGCAAAGCGGGACGAGTCGGACGAGGACTAACGCCTCGGGTAATTCGAACCTCGTGCAAGCACCGGTAGCGAGAGATGTTTGAGCTCAAGACGATCGTCTCTCGCCTGGAGCAGGTACCGGCCGGCATCTGGACGCTCGGCTTCGTATCCATGCTCATGGACATCTCCTCCGAGATGATCCACGCGCTGCTGCCGATCTACATGGTGACCGTGCTCGGGACCTCGACGCTCGCGGTCGGCATCATCGAGGGCATCGCCGAGGCGACCGCCGCCATCACGAAGGTGTTCTCCGGCGCGCTCTCCGATTGGCTGGGGCGCCGCAAGGACCTCGCCGCGCTCGGCTATGGGCTCGCGGCCTTTACGAAGCCGGTTTTTCCCCTTGCCCCGAACCTGGAGTGGCTGATCGGCGCGCGGTTCGTCGACCGCCTCGGCAAGGGCATCCGCGGGGCGCCCCGGGATGCGCTCATCGCCGATCTGGCACCCCCTGAGGTGCGGGGTGCGAGCTTCGGCCTGCGGCAATCGCTTGACACCGTGGGTGCCTTCGTGGGGCCGCTGCTCGCGATCCTCTTGATGCTGGCGACAGCCAACAATTTCACAACCGTCTTCTGGATCGCGGTCATTCCCGCCTTCGTGTCCTTCTTGCTCATCGTGTTCTTCGTGCACGAGCCGGAGCGATCTGGCGCGCTGCGCAGCGTCAAATCGCCTCTGAGCCGCGCTGAGCTCGCGAACCTCGGAAGGCCGTATTGGTGGGTCGTGGCGATCGCCGCCGTGTTCACGCTGGCCCGCTTCAGCGAGGCGTTTCTGGTGCTGCGGGCGCAGTCGGTCGGCTTGCCAGTTGCGCTCATTCCCGGCGTTCTCGTGCTCATGAACGTGGCCTACGCGCTCGCCGCTTATCCGGCCGGGGTTCTGTCCGATCAAATGGATCGCCGCACGCTGCTCGTTGCCGGCCTGCTCGTTCTCATAGGGGCCGACGTGATTCTGGCCTCATCCACGACGACCTTGGGCGTTGCGATCGGCGTCGCCCTTTGGGGCCTGCACATGGGGCTGACCCAGGGTCTTCTGGCGACGCTTGTCGCCGACAGCGCGCCTGCCGAGCTGCGGGGTACCGCTTATGGCGTATTCAATCTGGTGTCCGGGCTCGCCCTATTGGCGGCGAGCGTTATCGCAGGCGGCCTGTGGGACGCCGTCGGCCCGAGCGGGACGTTCCTTGCTGGTGCTGCCTTTGCCGCGTTGTCTTTGCTAGGGCTTCGCGTTCTCGATGGCGGCCGGCAGCGGCGCGGAGCTCCTTAAGCGATGCCCGCTTCTTGCGCCTGATGCGCGGGCGTGCGCTCGAGTGAAGCAGGGCCGTGGCCGAGCCTACTTGACGAAGAGATTGAATTGTCTAGAAAGCGTCTATCAAGACGGTGGGGTCGGGTCCGCCCTGGATCTGAAGGGACGCACCGAGGATCTTGATCGCCCAGGTAGCTCAGTTGGTAGAGCACGTGACTGAAAATCACGGTGTCGGTGGTTCAATTCCGCCCCTGGGCACCAAATAACTCCTGCAGATTCAACAAGCTAGAGCCCGAGATATCAAGTCTGTCTACCGACTGGAATGATTGGGGACACGCCTGGGGACACACTTTGCCGAAGCCTTCATGTCCGCATCGTGTCCGCGACAGCGATGAAGCCGCTTTCGGATGATCCCATGTCGATAGACGCTGAGCTCCACGTCCAACTCGGCCACCAACCGATAGTTGCGAAGACGACGGATGACGACCCGCGTCGTGCGACTGGTGCTTCTCTGGGATGCGCCGACGTGCCCGAGGTCGTGGCTTAGACGACGATGGCTGTTATCGCCGGGAGCGCGGGCTTATCGCGGACGTCGCTCTTATCGGCCTCCCAAAGTTTGAGCAGCAAGTCTGGTTTCTGGTGAATACCGGACGGCCGCGGCCGGTGACAATCAGTTCCGTCTTTGACCCAAGCTGGCCTCACCGACGCTCACATTTTTGAC
>DATIZL010000023.1:0-34662 GCA_035517115.1 Hyphomicrobium sp. | reverse complement strand
GCGGGGCCAGATCACCGGAGCGCATCGCTTCACGAATGCGATGCGACATGAACCACGCCGTTCGGTAAGTCACCTGAAGCGTTCGGTGGAGCTGGTGGCTGCTGATGCCCTTTTTGCTCGACGCCAGCAGGTGGACGGCCTGCCACCACTTGTGGACCGGGATCGAGCTGTCCTCGAATAAGGTCCCAACCTTGACGGTGAACTGCTTTCGGCACTCCATGCAGGTCCGCAGGCCGTGGCGAACGATACCGTGCGGGTGCTTCTTGCTGGGCTTGGTGCGGACCCCCTTGAGAACGTAGGTCTCGCCCTTATGGCTGCAGTGCGGGCATACCGGGCCATCCGGCCAAACGATGCTTTCCAGCCTCGCTATTGCCGCTTCCTCATCGTGGAAATGGGGCTCGTTCAGAATGCTCATGGGTTGCTATCTCCTTGACTCAAAACATAGAGTCAAGGATTGTGTTTGTCAAGTGCACAATCGCCGGGAGCTTAAGCAGCCTTCGGTTGAATAATGCTTATTGGAAGCGGGGAGGTTGCAGGGAGCGGCTGCCGCACTACGCCGCGGGCTCAGCCGGGGCGGCGGGCGCCTCGGCAGCCTTGGCCGCCTTCTCTGCCGCGGCAGCCTCGCGCTCCATGCGCTTCTTCTTCGGCTTTGCCTTCTCAGGGTTGTTGGAGGCGGTGCGCTTCATGAGGCCGGCACCGTCGAGCAGGCGCGCCACGCGGTCGGTGGGCTGCGCACCGACCGAGAGCCAGTACTTGCAGCGGTCGAGGTTGAGCTTGACGCGGTTTTGATCGTCCTTCTTGAGCATGGGATCGAAGGTGCCGATCTGCTCGATATAGCGGCCATCCCGAGGCGAGGCGGTGTGGGCCGCGACGACGTAGTAATAGGGGCGCTTCTTGGCTCCGCCGCGCGAGAGCCGGATTTTTACGGACATCTGAGGTCTTCCTTCATCGCTGGTTGATGCTGCTACTTTTTCTTTCCGGGCAAGCCGGGGAATTTGGGTAAGCCGCCGCCGAGCCCGGGCAGGCCGCCGCCGAGGCCGGGAAGCTTTGGCATAGGACCGCTTCCGAGACCGGGCAGGCCCCTGGGCGATCCGGCTTTGGACGCTCCTTGCTCGAGTGCCTCCTTGAGGTCGGGCGCGAGCTGCTCGAGCGCCTCGGGGTCGAGCTTTTTGAGCTCCTCCTGCATGGCAGCCATCTCGGCCTCGCTCGGCGCGGCGCCGCGGCCGCCTCCGACCAGGCGATTGAGCATGCCCTTGTTGCGGCCGAGCGTCTTCATCATGTCGGCCATCTGCCGGTGCATTTTCACCAGGCGGTTGACCTCTTCGACCTTGGTGCCAGAACCGGCCGCGATGCGGCGCTTGCGGCGCGCGTCGAGCACCTTGGGATTGCGCCGCTCGTAGGGCGTCATCGAGGTGATGATCGCGTGCTGGCGCTTGAGGATCTTGTCGTCGAGGTGAGCTTCCGCGATCTGCGACTTGATCTTGGCTACGCCCGGCATCATGCCGAGCACGCCCGACATGCCGCCGATCCGCTGCATCTGCTTCAATTGCTCGGCCATGTCGTCGAGGTCGAAGACGCCCTGCTTCATTTTGGTGGCGATCTTCTGCGCCTTCTCGACGTCGATCGTCTGCGCGGCCTTCTCGACGAGGGAGACCACGTCGCCCATGCCGAGAATGCGGGAGGCGATGCGCGAGGGGTGGAAATCCTCGAGCGCGTCCCACTTCTCGCCGACACCCACGAGCTTGATCGGCTTGCCGGTTTCCGCGCGCATGGAGAGTGCGGCACCGCCGCGGGCATCACCGTCGGCGCGCGTCAAGACGATGCCGGAGATGCCGACGCGGGTGTCGAACGACTTGGCGACGTTGACGGCGTCCTGGCCGGTGAGGCTGTCGGCGACGAGCAGCGTCTCGTGCGGATGCGCGATGTCGCGGATCTCCGCCGTCTCTTGCATGAGCGCGTCGTCGATATGGGTGCGGCCCGCCGTGTCGAGCAGGACCACGTCGTAGCCGCCGAAGCGCGCGGCATCGAGCGCACGGCGCGCGATCTGCTGCGGCGTCTGCCCTGAGATAATGGGTAGCGTGGCGACTTGCGTCTGCTCGCCGAGCACGCGTAGCTGCTCCTGCGCTGCGGGCCTGCGCGTGTCGAGCGAGGCCATCAGCACTTTCTTCTTGTCGCGGTCGGTGAGGCGCTTGGCGATCTTGGCCGTGGTCGTCGTCTTGCCGGAGCCTTGCAAGCCGACCAGCATGATCGCGACCGGTGGTGCGGCCCCAAGATCGATCGGAGCCGCATCGGAGCCGAGCATGGTGACGAGCTCGTCGTGGACGATCTTGACGACCATCTGCCCCGGCGTGATGGAGCGCAGCACCTCCTGGCCGACGGCCTTCGCCTTGACCTTCTCGGTGAAGTCCTTGACGACATCGAGCGCGACATCGGCCTCGATGAGCGCGCGCCGTACCTCGCGCATGGCCTCGCCGACGTCGCTCTCTGTGAGCGCGCCGCGCCGCGTCAGCTTGTCGAGGACGCCTGAAAGGCGGTCCGACAACGTTTGAAACATCTGTCCTTCCCGAGCGGCGGTCTTGCGACCGTTCGCGCAAAACAAAGACGCACCCGCGGGCGAAACTCGCTGGCGGGTGTTGACCTCCCGGCCTCGATGCTCTCGATCGTATGGAGCGCGGAACGGGAGGCGGCTCTCCTTAAAGGGCCGTCTTGAGTGGCGCGGACAATGCCCCGGGCGCCGTCTGCCTGTCAATCCTTGGAGGCTTCAAGCCGCGCTTGGGCCCGTTCACGTGCCTCTCGGCGGACTTGCCGCTGCCACTGCCTGACGATCTTGACGATCCGCCGCAGGGCGCGGCGCTCGGGCAGGGTCAGGCAGATGCAGGTGGGGCCCCAGGGGCAGGGGCGCGGGGTGGCTATCGACAGCTTGAGCAGCCGGCGGCTCGCCTTGCTCAGCGGGGGCTCGAAATCGGCGGCCGCAGGGCTCGATGTGCGCTCAATGTCGGGCATCGGATCGGCCTTGGGGAGTTTCGAAAACCATTCTACGCCCGCGATCGCCATCGGGCACTTGATAACGATCAAAGCGGGCCCCCGGTTCGCTCACTCGGCCGGGGATATCCTCAGGATCTCGCCCGGATCTTCGTCGGTCAGCACCCAAAGGGCGCCGTCGGGGCCCTGGCGGATATCGCGGACGCGCTTGTGCAGGTCGACGAGCAGCTTCTCCGCCGCGACGACGTTGTTGCCGTCGAGCACCAGCCTTTCGATGTGCTGACCCGCAAGCCCGCCGACGAAGGCATTGCCCTTCCAGGCCGGGAAGAGATCACCCGTGTAGAAAGCGAGTCCGCTCGTGGCGATCGACGGCTTCCAGTAATAGACCGCCGGCTCCATGCCGGGCTTTTCCGAGCCCTCGCCGATCTTCGACCCGTCGTAGTCGATGCCGTAGGTGATGATGGGCCAACCATAGTTCTTGCCCTTCTCCGGATGGTTGAGCTCATCGCCACCCTGGGCTCCGTGCTCGACGGTGTAGAGCTGACCAGTGCCCGGCCGTATCGCTGCGCCTTGCACGTTGCGGTGGCCGATCGACCAGACTTCCGGCGCCCAGCCGGGGATCCTGGGATTGTCTGCGGGTGCTGAGCCGTCCGGATTGATGCGGATGATCTTGCCGAGGTCGTTGGCGGGGTTCTGCGCTTCCGCACGCAGCATGTTGCGCTCGCCGGTGGTGACAAACAGCGTGCCGTCGGGCGCCCACGCCAGCCGCGAGCCGAAATGATAGGGACTGTTGGCGGCGGGCTGCTGCCGGAAGATGACCTTCACCTTTTTCAGGTAGCCGCCGTCGCCCTCGGTCACGAGATGCGCGCGCGCGACGGTCGTGCCGTTCTTGAACAAGCCTCGCGGCTCACCGTAGGAAAAAAAGATCGTCCCGGTCTTATCGAATTCGGGTGCCAGCAGCACATCGAGCAGGCCCCCTTGGCCGACGGCCGCCACCTCGGGAACGCCGGCGATGGGCTGGGACAGCTTTCCGTCCTTCGAGACGATGCGCAGGCGCCCGGGCCGTTCCGTCACCAGCATGCGCCCGTCGGGCAGGAATTGCAGTCCCCAGGGGTGCTCGAGCCCGGTAGCAATGCTCTCCACCTTGATGCGGCTCGGCGCGGCCGGTGCCGGAGCGTTGGTGATGAGGGCCGCCGCCTGCCCGGCTATGGGGACAAGCGCGCCCGCCAAGGCCACACCAGCCCATCCCATGCGTTTGAACATCGAATGCGAGCCCTCGGTCCGATTGTCTTTTCGCGCTGTGGCGCCATATATGAGCTCATGTCCGCCTCCGCCACCATTCCCTTCCGCAAGATGAATGGGCTCGGCAACGATTTCGTGGTGCTCGACGCGCGCCGTAAATCGATTTCCGTGACCCCTGAGGATGCGCGTCGCATCAGCGACCGCAGCAAAGGTCCCGGGTGCGATCAGGTGATTGTGCTCGAACCGTCGCAGTCGGCCGACTTGTTCATGCGCATCTTCAATGCGGACGGGTCGGAGGTCGAGGCTTGCGGCAACGCCACGCGCTGTGTCGCGCTGCTTGTCGCTGAGGAGAGCGGGCGCCCCGATGTGACAGTGGACACGCGAGCCGGCTTGCTCAAGGCGCACGTGGAGGGCGCCGACAGCATCACCATCGACATGGGCGAGCCGCGCTTTGGCTGGGAGGACATCCCGCTCGCCGAGCCGTTCGCCGATACGGCGCGCATCGAATTGCAGATCGGGCCCATCGACGATCCGATCCTGCATTCGCCTTCCGTGGTGAATGTCGGCAACCCCCATGCGATTTTCTGGGTCGACGACGTCAATGCGTATGACCTCGCCCGCTGCGGCCCGCTCCTGGAGAACCACCCGGTGTTCCCCGAGCGTGCCAACATCTCGCTCGCGCACGTCACCTCCCGCAGCGCATTAACGCTACGCACCTGGGAGCGCGGCGCCGGCCTGACCAAAGCTTGCGGCACCGCGGCCTGCGCGGCGGCCGTGGCAGCGGCGCGCAAGGGCTTTACCGACCGTCAAGTGACTGTCACACTTCCTGGCGGGAAATTGTTTATCGATTGGTCTGCTAACGGGCGCATTCTGATGCGGGGCCCGGCGGAGCTCGAATTCGAGGGCGTTCTGCCGGCGGAGACTCTGTCGCGCGCGCCGGTCTAGCGGGCGTCAAAGTTGTCCGCTATGACGCCCTGGCAGATGGCCTCCGTTCCGTCCTGCCGCCGCCGAGGTCCACGTGCGTGGATCGTCTGACCTCTTTGTTCGTGTCGCCGCTGCTAGCGTTGGTTCGCAAAGAAACGCAAAGAAACTAATGGCAGACCCCCTCATTATAACGCTCGGCTGCCGGCTGAACGCGTACGAGTCGGAGGTGATGCGCAAATGCGCGGCTGACGCGGGGCTCGATGACGCGATCATCGTCAATACCTGCGCGGTCACGGGCGAGGCGGTACGCCAAGCGACACAGACGATCCGCAAACTGCGCCGCGAGCATCCCGATGCGCGCATTGTGGTCACGGGCTGTGCGGCGCAAATCGAGCCTGAGCGCTTTGCCGCTCTGCCAGAGGTCGACCACGTGATCGGCAATGCCGAGAAGATGAAACCTGAGACCTTTGCCGGGCTGTCGCTTGCCGGCAGCGAGCGCGTGCAGGTCGACGACATCATGAGCGTGTGCGAGACCGCGCACCATCTGATCGACGGCTTCGGATCGCGCACCCGCGCTTACGTCCAAGTGCAGAATGGCTGCGATCACCGCTGCACCTTCTGCATCATCCCGTTCGGCCGCGGGCCTTCGCGGTCGGTACCCGCAGGCGAGGTCGTGGCGCAGGTGCGCCGGCTCGTCGAAGGCGGCTGCCGCGAGGTCGTGCTGACCGGCGTCGATATCACGGCCTACAGCAAGGACCTTCCCGGCCAAGCGACACTCGGCGCGCTCGTGCGTCAGATCCTGAAGCTCGTGCCGGAGCTCGAACGGCTGCGCCTTTCCTCCATCGACCAGGTCGAGGCGGACGGGGACTTGATGCAGGCGATCGCCGGGGAGGAGCGGCTGATGCCGCACCTGCACCTCTCTCTGCAGGCGGGCGACGATATGGTCCTGAAGCGCATGAAGCGGCGCCACAGCCGGGCCGATGCGGTTCAGTTTTGCGAGAAGGTGCGCCGGCTGCGTTCGGACGTCGTGTTCGGCGCCGACCTCATCGCCGGCTTCCCGACCGAGACCGAAGAGATGTTCGAAGGCTCCATGAGCATCGTCGACGACTGCGGCCTCACCTATCTGCACGTGTTCCCGTTCTCCGCCCGCAAGGGCACGCCGGCCGCGCGCATGCCACAGGTCGAGCGCGCTCTCGTCAAGGAGCGCGCCGCGCGGCTTCGGTGTAAGGGCGATGAAGCTCTGTCGGGCTATCTCGCCGCACAGACGGGTTGCGAGGTCGAGGTGCTCGTCGAGCGCGAAGGCCTCGGGCGCACGCGCCATTTCACCGAGATCAGTCTGCCCATCGCTGCTCGCGCCGGAATGCTGTTGCACGCCCGCGTCAGCGGCCACGATGGCCATCGCCTCACCGGCGAGGTGGTGGCGTGACCGGGCCCGGTACCAAGGTGCAAGGCGGGATCGGCCGCCTGTGGGGCTCGAAGCCTGCGAGCGAGGTGCCCGCGCCTGATGCATCTGGGGAGCGCGCCAAGCCCGGTGGCTTTTTCGCCCGGCTGAAACTGGGACTCGGTAAGACATCCTCGAAGCTATCCGAGGGCATCGGCGGCCTCTTCACGAAGCGCAAGCTATCGACCGAGACGCTCGACGACCTCGAGGACGTGCTGATCGAGGCCGACCTCGGCCTCGAGACGGCAGAGCGCATCATCGCGACCCTGCGCAAGGGGCGCTACGAGAAAGGCATTGGCGTCGACGATGTGCGCGCCGTCTTGAAGGTGGAGGTGGAGCGCGTGCTCGGCCCCGTTGCGCGGCCGCTCACGATCGATCCCGCGGTGAAACCGTTTGTCATCCTCGTGGTTGGCGTCAACGGCACCGGCAAGACCACGACCATCGGCAAGCTGGCGGCGCACTTCCGCCGCGAGGGTAAGGCTGTGATGCTCGCTGCCGGTGACACCTTCCGCGCAGCGGCGATCGATCAGCTCAAGATTTGGGGCGAGCGTACGGGCTCCGAGGTCGTAGCCGGCGAGGTTGGCTCGGATGCCGCGGGCCTCGTGTTCGACGCGGTGAGTAGGGCCCGCGACCGCGGCGCCGACGTCCTACTCGTCGATACGGCCGGGCGGCTGCAGAACAAGGAAGGGCTCATGGAGGAGCTCGCCAAGGTCCTCCGCGTGATGCGCAAAGTCGAGCCCACCGCTCCGCACGCCGTGCTCCTGGTGCTCGACGCCACCACGGGCCAGAACGCGTTGTCTCAGGTCGATGCGTTTCGCGAGCGCGCCGGAGTCACCGGCCTCGTGATGACCAAGCTCGACGGCACCGCGCGCGGCGGCATCCTGGTGGCGATCTCCGCCAAGCACGCACTCCCCGTGCATGCGATCGGGATCGGTGAAGGCGTGGACGATCTCCAGCCGTTCGATGCCGGCGAGTTCGCGCAAGCCATCGCCGCATCCAACTGAGGCGCAAGAGCAATCGTTAGGAAATGAAGGGTGATCTGGGGCACATGAGCGCACTGAAGCGATGGATGCCTTTTACTGCCGAGCAGACGGTCAACATCCTGAGCGAGTTCGGGCCGCTCGTGCTGATGTTCGTCGTCAATGCGATGTACGGTATTGCCGCGGGTACTTGGGCGCTCATCGGCTCGACCATCGTCGCGATCGTTGCGATGCTGATCGTGCTGCGGCGCCTGCCCGTGTTTCCCCTGATTGCCTCCACCGTGACGGTCGTCTTCGGTGCACTGACGATCGTGACCAAGGATCCGATGTGGGTGCAGGTCAAGGTGACGATCTTCAACGCTCTGTTTGCGCTGTTCCTGTTCGTCGGACTGTGGCTCAACCGGAACTTCTTCAAATACGTGTTCGAGAAGACGTTCCACTACACCAAGGAAGGCTGGGACAAGTTCACTTGGAACTTCGCGTGGTTCTTCGTCTTCACCGCGTTCGCAAACGAGTTCGTGCGTCTCACCTTCAAGGATGAGCAGCTCTATAACGTGCTCGGCGTCGAGACGAACGGCGTCGGCATATGGATCGCCTTCAAGGTCGCGCTCATCATGCCGCTGTCCGCGGCCTATGCCTGGTACTTGACGCGCCTGATGCAGCGCTACCGCATTCCCGACTCAAAGCCGGCACCGGCGCCCGTGCTCGTCGCTACCAACACGTCCTCGAATGCTGCGGCGGACCAGCAGGTTGAAGCGCGGGCAAAGGCGCGCGGAAGCAAGCTCGGGTAATGCTCTATTCTGGATTAAGACGGCAGCCTCGCCAAAGTAATGCGATTTGAGCGACAATTGACGATCGCCGAGGGGAAGAGGATCGAGATGGCAAACGAGACCAGCACCAAGGCCACGGAGACGTCGCTCAAGGCGCAGCTGTTGAAGCTTGCCGTCGAGGTCGGCCCGCTGCTGGTCTTCTTCCTCGTGAACGCGCGCGCCGGCATCTTCTGGGGCACTGGTGTGTTCATGGGGGCCACCCTCGCGTCGCTAATCGCTTCGCGCATCCTATTCGGGCGCATTCCGGTCATGCCGCTCGTCTCCGGCGCTTGCGTGATCGTGTTCGGCGGCCTCACCCTGTGGCTGCAGGACGATCATTTCATCAAGATCAAGCCGACCATCGTGAACGCGCTCTTTGCCGGTGCGTTGTTCTTCGGGCTGCTGGCAAACCAGCCGCTCTTGCGCATCGTGTTCGGCGAGGTGTTTCGTTTGACCGATGAGGGCTGGCGCAAGCTGACGTTGCGCTGGGCCTGCTTCTTCATGTTCCTCGCCGTGCTGAACGAGATCATGTGGCGCTCGTTTTCGACGGACACGTGGGTGAACTTCAAGGTGTTCGCCGTCATGCCGCTCACGATGGCGTTTGCCGTCGCCCAGGTCGGCCTGTTGCGCCAATACGAGCAGCCCGCGGAGTAACGGCGGAAGTAACGGCCGTCGCCTCGCGGATCGTCGTTATACGGATGCTCAGCATTCGCAATAAACCCTGCGAATATCTTGCGAATTGTTCTTCACCCGCGTTGGTTTTGCTCTAGACGAACGAGCAAATCTGGTATTTTCTCCAAATCGAACGGTAACCTATTCCACAACGGCAAAGGTGGGGCGCTGGGGGTCGTTGTGCCGCTTAAGAGCGGGGTTCGGCGTTGCCTCTCCTTACCAACGAAAATCATGGCACGGCACAAGGCACGCGAAATGGCGGTCGTCAGACTGGAGCGATCACCGATTCATTTGCTCCATCGGGCCGGCCAATGCGCCAGCGACGTCTTCCAGGGGGAGATGGGCGAAGGCGATCTGACGCCGCGGCAATACGCGGTGCTCGTCGCCGTCTCGCAAAATGAGGGTCTGAGCCAGACCGACCTCGTCGAGAGGACGGGCGTCGACCGCTCGACCCTCGCCGACATCGTGCGCCGCATGCTCAAGAAGGGGCTGCTGCAGCGCCGCCGCGCCAAGGACGACGCACGCGCCTATGCGGTCAAGCTCACCGACGAGGGCTGGCGTATCCTCAAGGCGGCCGACCCGCTGGCCAGGCGGGTGGACGAGAAGATCCTCGCGGCCCTTCCGGGCCAGCAGCGGGAGCGCTTCCTGCAGGACTTGACTCTGATCGTCGAGGCTCTCGGCAAGCTGCAGACGGAGTCCAGCAGCGCCTAGCCGTCGACCTCAGCGGTATGGCTTCAAGCGGCGTTGGGCAGAAGCTTCCGGTTGATGATCGTCTCGGCGATCTGCACGGTGTTGAGGGCGGCCCCCTTCAGGAGGTTGTCCGCCACCACCCACAGCGACAGCCCGTTTTCCACCGTTGCGTCCTCGCGGATGCGCGAGACATAGGTCCCAAATTCGCCAGCCGCCTCGACGGGCGTCACATAGCCGCCTGGCTCCCGCTTGTCGACGACGAGCACACCCGGCGCGGTGCGCAAGATCTCGCGCGCCGCCTCGGGGGAAAGCGGCTTCTCGAACTCGATGTTGACCGCCTCCGAATGCCCGACGAACACAGGCACGCGCACGCACGTCGCCGTCAGCTTGATGCGGGGGTCGAGAATCTTCTTGGTCTCGACCAGCATCTTCCATTCCTCTTTCGTGTAGCCGTCCTCCATGAAGACGTCGATGTGAGGAATGCAGTTGAAGGCGATCTGCTTGGTGAACTTGTGCGGCTCGACCTCCTCGCCCGGCACGTACTTGCTCTTGGTCTGCGCCCACAGCTCGTCCATGGCCTCCTTGCCGGCGCCGGATACGGACTGATAGGTGGCGACGACCACGCGCTTGATGGTGGCGGCGTCGTGCAGCGGCTTTAGGACGACGACGAGCTGGGCGGTGGAGCAGTTGGGGTTGGCGATGATGTTCTTCTTCGTGTAGCCGCTGACCGCGTCGGCATTGACCTCCGGCACGACGAGGGGCACGTCCTGGTCGTAGCGCCAGCAGGACGAGTTATCGATGACGATGCAGCCCTTGGCACCGATCTTGGGCGACCACTCCTTCGACACGGCGGAGCCGGCCGACATCAGGCAAAGGTCGACCTTGGAGAAATCGAACTGCTCGAGGTCGCGGCATTTCAGCGTGCGGTCGCCGTAGGAAACCTCGACGCCAAGCGACCGGCGCGAGGCAATGGCGTAGACCTCGTCGGCCGGAAACTTGCGCTCGTCCAGCACGTTCAGCATTTCCCGGCCCACGTTTCCCGTGGCGCCGACTACGGCAACCCTATAGCCCATCGTCAGTCCCGATTTCCCGAGCGGTTGCGGCGGATGCCGCAGATGCGCTGGCTCACTTACGCGGCGTGGCTCCGGCTTGCAAGGGGTGTTGCCAAGGGCCGCGCCACGCGGGCCCCTAAGTCGCGAGCTTAGCGAGCTCGGCGACGATTGCCGCGCCCATCTCGGCCGTGCCCACCTTGCGCATCCCCGGCTGCATGATATCGGCGGTGCGCAGGCCAGCCGCGAGCGCATTGGCGATAGCTTTGTCCAAGAGGCCGGCCTCAGCGCGCATGTCGAAGGAGTAGCGCAGCGCCATGCCGAAGGAGGCGATAGTCGCGATGGGATTGGCGAGGCCCTTTCCCGCGATATCGGGCGCGGACCCGTGCACGGGCTCGTAGAGGGCTTTGCGCCGCCCGGTCTTGGCGTCGGGTGCGCCGAGCGAGGCGGAGGCGAGCATCCCGAGGGAGCCCGTCGCCATCGCCGCCTCATCTGAGAGCACGTCGCCGAACAGGTTGTCGGTGACGATGACGTCAAACTGCTTGGGATTGCGGATAAGCTGCATGGCGCAGTTGTCGGCGAGGATGTGGTTGAGCTCCACGTCGGGCGCATAGGCCTTGTGCGTGGCCGTCACCACCTCGTTCCACAGCACGCCCGTCTTCATGACGTTACGCTTCTCCGCGGAGTGGACCTTGTTCCTGCGCTTGCGGGCGAGGTCGAAGGCGACGCGGGCGATGCGATCGATCTCGTGCGTCGAATAGACCTGGGTGTCGACCGCACGCTTCTCGCCGTTCTCGAGCGTGACGATCTCCTTGGGCTCGCCGAAATACACGCCGCCCGTCAGCTCACGCACGATCATGATGTCGAGGCCTTCGACGAGCTCGCGCTTGAGCGAGGAGGCATCCGCGAGCGCCGGGTAGCAGATGGCGGGGCGGAGGTTGGCGAAGAGGCCCAAATCCTTGCGCAGGCGCAGCAGCCCGGCCTCGGGGCGCACCGCATAGGCCACCTTGTCCCACTTGGGTCCGCCGACGGCGCCGAAGATGACCGCGTCCGCCTTATGGGCCTTCTCCATGACCGCGTCGGTGATGGCGACACCATGCTTGTCGTAGGCCGCGCCGCCCACGAGGTCGCTTTCGGTTTCGAACTTGACGCCCTTCGCCCTCTTGTTGAAAAACGCGATGACGCGTTCAACCTCGGCAACGGTCTCGACGCCAATCCCATCTCCGGGCAGCAGCAGCAGGCGATGCGTGGTCATTGGGTGGTCTCGTTGGTGGGGTTGGGGGCCGGGCGACAGTGCTAACGGCCAGACGGCCTTCCGGCAAGCGCGCGGCGCGCTCACCCGTTCGAGCAAGAGGGGCCGCGAGCGGTTCTGCTCAAAGGATGTCCTCGGGCGGCGCTTCGAGGCTGCGCCGGGGCAAGAGATCCTTGCGCTCGATGACGGCGCCAGCCCCGTCGAGCCGGTAGATGATCGGGGCCCCCGTTGCCAGCTCGCGGTCGAGGATCTCGTCCGCAGTCAACCCCTCGATCTCCATGATCAGCGCCCGCAGGGAGTTGCCATGGGCCGACACGATCACATTCTTGCCGGACTCTAGCGCGGGCCAGATCACCTCCCTGTAGTAGGGGATCACCCGCTCGGCCGTATCCTGCAGGCTCTCGCCGCCCGGTGGGGGCACGTCGTAACTGCGGCGCCAGAGCTGCACCTGCTCCTCTCCCCAGCGCGCCCGCGCCTCGTCCTTGTTGAGGCCGCAGAGATCGCCGTAGTGGCGCTCGTTGAGCGCCTGGCTGCAGGTAATCTCGAGGTCCGGCTGACCGATCTCCGACAGGATGATGTCGAGCGTGCGCTGGGCTCGCTTCAAGACGCTGGTGTAGGCGGCGTCGAAGTGTATGCCTGCGCCTTTGAGTAGACGCGCCGCAACGATCGCCTCGATCAAGCCTTTCTCGGAGAGGTCCGGATTGTGCCAGCCGGTGAAAAGATTGCGGCGGTTCCACTCGCTCTCACCGTGCCTGATCAGCACGAGCATGTGACTGCGGTCGTCCTTTGGGGCCACGCGTTCGGTCTCCAGCGCTAGAGGCCCAGCACGTCGGCCATGGAATAGAGGCCCGGCGGGCGTCCGTGGCCCCACTTCAGCGCCTTCACCGCACCGCGGGCAAAGATGCTGCGGTCGCCGGCGAGATGCGCAAGCTCGATGCGTTCGCCGGGGCCGGCGAGGATCACCCTGTGGTCGCCGACGACGCTCCCCCCGCGCAGGCTTGCGAACCCGATGTCGCCACGACGGCGTGGTCCCGTGAGCCCGTCGCGGGCGCGCGCGGAATGCTCCGCCAGATTGATGCCCCGCCCCTGCGCCGCGGCCGCGCCGAGCATGAGCGCCGTACCGGAGGGCGAGTCGACCTTGTCCTTGTGGTGCATCTCCACGATCTCGATGTCGAAGTCCTCATCCAGTGCCTCGGCGACGCGGCGCGTCACTGCCACCAGCAGGTTGACGCCGAGGCTCATGTTGCCGGCTTTAACGATGGGCGCGTGGCGCGCGGCGGCGGCAATCTGCGCCTCGTCGGCTTCTTTGAGCCCAGTGGTGCCGATCACGTGAACGATGCGGGCGTTGGCGGCAAGCGCAGCGAACTCCACGGTCGACTTGGGCGTCGTGAAGTCGAGGATTCCTTCCGAGCGGGCGATTGCCGCGAGCGCGTCTGAGGTGACCGTGACGCCGAGCGGCCCAATACCCGCCAGCACGCCCACGTCCTTCCCGATGGCGGCAGAATCCGGCCGCTCGACCGCGGCTGCGATCGTGCAACCCTCTACCGAGCGGACCGCGCGCACGAGCTCCTGGCCCATCCGGCCGGCAACCCCCATTACGGCGACCTTCATCAGGAACCTCGAGTTCGAACGGCAAGAGTGGGCGGGGTATAGCAACGCACCCCTCCGATAGGAAGACCGCCGTCAGGCACCCCCGCGCTGCCAAGGGGACAATCTACGCAGGCCTAATGATTGGAGGGGCGGTTGGTGGGAGGGCTCGTTGCGGAGCCGAGCGGCCACTGCCAAGGTCAATCCCAGGCGTAGGCGATCTTCTTGAGCTTGCGCGACCCGAAGCGCTCGAAGCCCACGCCCACGGGACGCCCGCCGCGGCGCCAATAAAAATCGGTGGCCATGGTGTTGTCGGCGAGCGCCCACACGATGAGGCCGCACATTTGACGTGTGTCGAGCTGATGCCGGCACGCCTCGAACAGGCGCTCACCAAAGCCGAGGCCCTGATGCGTGGGTGTGATGTAAATCTCGTAGATCTCGCCTTCGTACTCGCCGCGCACGCGGGCAGCCCCCAGCGTCGCGTAGCCCGCAACCTCACCGCCGACCTGCAGCACGAGCACGCCGTTCCCGGATTTGATCGTCGTCGTCCACCAATCGGAGCCGCGGCGGCGGATCATGCTCTCCAGGTGCGACTGCGGGATGATGCCGAGGTAGGTCTGGCTCCAAGTCTGACGAAACACCTCGCTCAGCGCCGGCGCATCCGTGAGGTTGCCCCGCCGTATCTCGCAATGTGCGCTCGCGCCCAGCATCGAAAGACTTTGCATTGAGCGGACCGGCCGAGGAGCCGGCCCGGATTTTCTGTCCTATTGGGAAGTAACAGTTTGCCGAAACTCGGGCCACAGAAAACTAAAAGGGAGCCCGCCATCTCGTGCGGGCTCCCTCAAGCGTGCGGCTTTGATGGTACAGCTCAGTAGCGGAATGCTCAGCCGACGTTCTTCATCTGGTCGAACGTCTTGCTGGCGACGGCATTCATGCTCTCGAGCGTCTGCCGGCCGATCTTGTTCGAAAGCTCGAAGAACTCTTTCGTCTGCGTGCTTGCGGTGGCGATTTGCTGCTGGATGAAGCTGGCCTGGAGACGCGCCACCTCGGGCACCGTCTTGGCGCGCGCGATCGCCTCGGCGGCATCGAAAGCCGCCTCGGCATTGACGGTGGCAGTGTGCAGCACCTTCTCGCCGAAGGTCTTGGCGCCGGCTTGAGCGGCGAGCACGATCTCCTGAAAAGCCTTGACGCCGTCCTTGGCGGCCGAGCTCATCTTGGAATAGGCCTCGCGTGTCTTCGCCACGCTGTCCTCGGCGAAAGCCTGGACGTTCTCGGGAATGCGCGCCTCTTTGGCGGCGGCCAGCATATCTTGGGCCTGGCGGGTGAACTGATCGGTCATGACGGTCTCCATGTGAAAGGGGCGTGAAACGCGACGGGCGGCTCGTCTGGTCGCAGAATGGATTTCGCTCGAGGGAGCCATGTGGGCCTCAACCTTATAGCCTCAGTTTTTGTGCATTGCAACATCAATCTTATTGCAACGCAATAATAAGGTCCCCGAGGGCTTAAAGGCGATCCCCCGCATGCTCTCGCTAAGCCGGGGGGAAGCCTCCAACATTGACGCCGCGCAATCAGAGACGCGGGAATTTGTCGCGGTAGCTCATGGCCGAGCGGTCGAAAAGGATGTCCGAAGGCCTCAAAGGACGGGCAAGCGCGAGGCCTTCGAGCGATCGGCACCGCGACAAAGCGACGTACGCCTGCCCGTGCGCAAAGGTTCCCCGGCCTAGGTCGATATAGACGCGGTCGAGCGTGAGCCCCTGCGATTTGTGGATGGTGAGCGCCCAGGCGAGGCGCAACGGGAATTGCCGGAAGGTGCCGGTCACCTTCTCCTCGATCTTCTCGGCCGCCTGATCGAACGCGTAGCGCCGCGCCTCCCAGGATGCGGGTTCGATCTCGTGCACCTTGCCGTCGATCTCGATCCATACGCGCGATTTCTCGAGGCGCGCGATGCGCGCGATGGAGCCGTTGACCCAGCGCTTGTCCGGATCGTTGCGCAATAGGATCACCTTGGCGCCCACCTTCAGCAGAAGGGTGGCGTCCGTCGGATGCGCGCTGTCGCCGAATTCGCCCGAGATCCCCGCTTCATACGGCGTCACGTTGCCGGGCAGCGCCTCGAGGTAGGCCATGTTGATGCGCTGGGCGGCGGCATTGGTTGGCGTCAAGATGACGTAGGCATCGCCCTCGCCGAGGGTTCGAATGGCATGCGTCCGCTCATTCAGAATCGCAAGATCGTCTTCGGTCGCCTCGCCATCGCGCACGCGGTTGAGCACGCCCAAAAGCGTCTCGTCGTTCTGACGGAACACGCGCTCGAGCTCGATAAGCGATGTGCCCGCTCCATCCATGAGCGAGGGCACCTGGAAGAAGAACGGGCCGCCATGCTCGCTTTCAAGATGCTCGGCGACCTCGCCGCCCTGCACGACCGGGGGAAGCTGATGCAAATCGCCGAAGAGGAGCAGGCGCACGCCGCCGAAGGCTTCACGCGGGCGGCCGCGGTTCGTACGCAAGGACTGATCGATTGCCCACATGAGGTCAGAGCGCACCATCGATACCTCGTCGATGATGATGGCCTTGAGGCGGCGCATGAGACGGCCGTTGCGGCTGCGGCGGATGTCGTCGGGACGAATTAGCCGCGGCGGGAAGCCAAAGAACGAATGGATCGTCTGCCCACCGACGTTCACCGCCGCGAGGCCCGTCGGCGCCAGCACGACCGCTTCTTGCGTGATCATCTCGCGCATGGCGCGCAGAAGTGTCGATTTACCCGTGCCGGCGCGCCCCGTGACGAAGAGATGGCCCTCCTCATGCTGCGCGAAATCCACCGCCGTTTGAAACTCGGGCGGGGGCGTTATGCCGGCCGGCCAATTCAGGTCGGCGGTCACGCTCAAGCGGCCTTGATCGGATCGTTTGGATGACACGCGCGGGCCTCGGAAGCTCAGGCGTGCTTAGCAGGTGCGCGCAGCGACCTCAAAGTCTTGCGCCGGCCGATCGGAACCGGCCGGCGCAGATATTCACCGCTGAAACTCTTCCGCTCGGTCAGTCGCGGCTGAGGCTGATGAGCTTAAATGCGCTGTCGAGCTTGATGTCGTACTGCGCGCCTTTGCACTTGGCATCGTCGACCTCAAACACGCCCGTTGCCTCGCTCTCCTTCTCGATGGTGCCGCCCTCGCAGCCCCATTCAGTGAGCGCCGCCTTGACCTTCTTGGCCTCATCCTCCGACGGCTTGGCGTCGGCGAGTGCTGCCGTGCTGCAAAGCGCAGCCGCGAGCACGGCGAGCAAGGTTCTGGTCATGAGCGGCCACCTCTCCACCATCTATGCGAAACGATATAACAGTAACATGCCTATGCGGCATGCGGGGCTCGCCAATTTGCGCTTACGCGACCTCGCGATCGCGAGAGCGCTCCATCTTTTTGCGCATGTTTGGGTCGAGCCAGCGCTTGCGCAGGCGAATGGACTTCGGTGTCACCTCGACGAGCTCGTCATCGGTGATGTAGGCCATCGCCTTTTCGAGCGTCAACTTCATCGGAGGCGTCAGCAGCACGTTCTCGTCCTTGCCCGAGGCGCGAATGTTGGTGAGCTTTTTTCCTTTTACAACATTTACTTCGAGATCGTTGTCGCGCGTGTGCTCACCCACGATCATCCCCTCGTAGACGCGCGTCTGCGGGCCGATCATGAAGGGTCCGCGATCCTGCAGGTTGAAGATCGCGTAGGCCGCTGCCTCGCCGGCAGAGTTGGAGACAAGTACGCCAGTACGGCGCGAGGCGATCTCGCCCTTGAACGGGGCATAGGCGTGGAACAGCTTGTTCAGAACCGCCGTGCCGCGCGTGTCGGACAAGAGTTCGCTCTGGTAGCCAAGCAGCCCGCGCGTCGGCACGTGGAACACCATACGCTGGCGCCCGCCCCCCGACGGCTTCATCTCCAACAGCTCGCCTTTGCGCTCGGAGAGCTTCTGCACGACGACACCGGTGTAGTCCTCATCGACGTCGATGATGACCTCCTCGATCGGCTCTAGCTTCTCGCCCGTCTCGGGATCGGTCTTGATGACGACCTTGGGCCGCGACACGGTGAGCTCGAAGCCCTCGCGGCGCATGTTCTCGATCAGGATGCCGAGCTGTAGCTCGCCGCGACCAGCGACGTCGAAGGCGTCCTTGTCCTCCGACACCGTTACCCTGATTGCGATATTGCGTTCGGCCTCCTTCATCAGCCGGTCGAGGATGACGCGGCTCTGCACCTTGTCGCCTTCCTGGCCGGCGAACGGGCCGTCATTGATGCGGAAGGTCATCGACAGCGTCGGGGGATCGACGGGCTGCGCCGGCAGCGGCTGCTCGACCGAAGGATCGCACAGCGTGTCGGCGACGGTCGCCTCGCTCATGCCGGCGACGGCGACGATATCGCCGGCCTCGGCCTCGTCGACAGGGACGCGATCGAGCCCGCGGAAGCCCAGCACCTTCTGCACGCGAAAGGTCTCGATGGGATTGCCGTCCCAGTGCAGCGCCTTGAGCTGCTGGTTGGGGCGCAGCGTGCCGGAGGTAATGCGGCCCGTGAGGATGCGTCCCAAATACGGATCGGCCTCGAGCGTTGTCGCCAGCATGCGCAAGGGACCAGGCTCGACCTTGGGCGGCGGCACATGCGAGAGCACGAGGTCGAACAGCGGGGCCAGATTCTCCTTGGGTCCCTCGGGGGATGCGGCCATCCAGCCGTCGCGGCCGGAGCCGTAGAGCACGGGGAAATCGAGCTGCTCGTCGTTGGCGTCGAGGTTGGCGAAGAGATCGAAGATCTCGTTCAAGACATCGAGGTGGCGCTCGTCTGGGCGGTCGATCTTGTTGATGACAACAATCGGGCGAAGTCCGCGCTTCAAGGCCTTGGAGACCACGAATTTGGTCTGTGGCAGCGGGCCCTCGCTTGCGTCCACCAGGACGACCACGCCGTCGACCATGTTGAGGATGCGCTCGACTTCGCCGCCGAAATCCGCGTGGCCCGGCGTATCGACGATATTGATGCGCACGCCCTTCCACACCACCGAGGTGCATTTGGCGAGGATGGTGATGCCGCGCTCACGCTCCAGATCGTTGGAGTCCATCGCCCGCTCGGCCACGCGTTGGCCCTCGCGGAACGACCCGGACTGTTTCAGGAGCTCGTCGACGAGGGTGGTCTTGCCGTGGTCGACGTGGGCGATAATGGCGATGTTTCTGAGCTGCATCAGGGTTTTGTTGCGGTGCAAAAGCTGGCGCGGACCTAGCACATCGCGGCCCGAGCCGCCAGTCCGCGGCTTTTATGCTCGCGACATGGCGCTGTGCCGGCGCGTATCGCGCATCAACGCATAAACGGTGAGCGAGACGAAAATGCACCCGGTCACATACCAGTAGAACGCGGAGGCGTGGCCGATCTCTTTCAGGTAGAGCGCTACGTACTCGGCCGAGCCCCCAAATAGGGCGACCGTAACCGCGTAGGGAAAGCCGACGCCGAGGGCGCGTACGCGAGTCGGAAACAGCTCCGCCTTAACGATGGCGTTGATCGCCGTGTAGCCGCTGACGATTAAGAGCGCCGCCATGATGAGGAGGAAGGCCGTCCAGGCATCCTTTGTCGCCTGCAGCGCCGTGAGGATCGGCACCGTCAGCAGCGTGCCGAGGACGCCGAACGACACGAGCATCAGCCGGCGCCCGACCACGTCGGAGATCGCGCCGACTAGCGGCTGCAGGCACATATAGCAGAACAGGCTCGCCGCCGAGATGACGGTCGAGGTGTCCTTCGACAATCCCGCGGAGTTCACCAGGAACTTCTGCATATAGGTGGTGTAGGTGTAGAAAGCGACCGTGCCGCCGAGCGTGAGCCCGACCACGATCGCCACCTCGCGCGGGTGCTGCGCGAGCTCTTTGAGCGGGCTCGAGACGGGGCCAAGCTCGCGGGCCTCGAGGTACACATCGGTTTCGTGCATGTCGCGGCGCATGAAATAGATGACGATCGCCAGACCAGCGCCGATGGCGAAGGGGATGCGCCAGCCCCAGTCCTCCAGCTGCTCGGGCGTCAGCACCAGCCTCTGCAGCACCAAGAGCACGAGCATGGCGATGAGCTGCCCCCCGATCAGGGTCACGTACTGGAAGCTCGAATAGAAGCCGCGGTGATCAGGGTGCGCCATCTCGGACAGATAGGTGGCGCTGCAGCCGTACTCGCCGCCAAGGCTCAGGCCCTGAATGAGGCGGGCGATGAGCAGGAGGAGGGGCGCGGGGAGTCCTATGGTCTCGTACGTCGGCATGACGGCGATCATCAGCGATCCGACACACATCAAGAGCACGGATACTGTGAGCGATAGTCTGCGGCCGCGGCGGTCGGCAAAGTGCCCAAACAGCCATCCGCCGATGGGCCGCATGAGAAAGCCCACGGCAAAGATCGCCGCGGCGTTGAGGAGCTGCGCGGTTTGGCTCCCTTCCGGGAAAAACGCGGAGGCGAAATAAAGCGAGAAGGCGGAGTAGGCGTAGAAGTCGTACCACTCGATAAGGTTGCCAGACGATCCGACAACGATGGCCTTGAGGCGGCGAGCAGTGTCGGCGAGGTCGGCCGGCGGGCTTGAGGCGCCGATGCCCGTGCGGTCATCCATATGCGCCTCAGTCCCCGATTTGTACGGCGCCTCAGGCCCGCTTCAGCATCGACTTCAGCTCTTCCAGCCGGCCGCGCGTCTGCATGTCTATGGCGTCCTTGATCGAGAGCATCTGCTTCTCGAGGATAGGTCCGAGCTCGCTGCTCATCTTCTGCCGGGCCGCGGAGTTCATGGTGGCAAGCGCCTCGCGGATGTGCGCGAGCCCTAGGTCGCGTTCCAGATGATCGTCGAGCTTCAATAGGAAGTCGCGAGCAAAGTGCGGCACTTCGAGCTTGGCCATGGCGGCGAGTGCGCGCTTGCGCACGAGCGTATCGGGGTGCGTCAGTGCAGCGGTCATCAGCCGGCTGTTTAGTGTCGTCGGTACGCGCACCAGCCGCTTCTTCACGCCCTCCGGGCTCACCGTGCCGCTCTCCAGCCCATGCGCCATGGAGATCTGCTGGCTCCACTGTTGGAAGCGCAGCAGCAGCGCGCGCATCACGATGATGCTGATGGTCGCGACGATGAGCAGGCGGACACCGTTGCCGATCCAGCCGTTGTAAACAATCTGCGCTGTCACGTTGTCCGAGTATTTCAAAACGTTGGCTCCCGCATTGACGACGGAGCTGACGATGGGGATCTCGTTCAGCACGCAGGCGAGGTATTCGTTGTACTCGCTGTTCAAGGTCGGGCGGTGGCGCAGGATCTGCGCCATGCCGGAGCGCTCAATCGCCTCGATCAGCGCTGCAAGACCCGCGATATAGAACACCACCGAGGACGCCAGGATCGACATGTCGTTGACCGCATCGAGCGCGGAGAAGCGCATGGCTTCCGCCTTCATCGAGCCCTCCATCACCCGCTTCTCCTCGTACATGATGCGCAGGCTGCTCATCATGATGAGGATGTGGATCACGAGAAACACGACGAGCACCCAGAAGAGGTTGCGCCAGTCGAGTTGCGTGACGGCGAAGGAAAGGAGCGCCGTGTTGACGATGACCCATCCTGCAACCTTCCACCAGGCGACCGAGCCAGTCTCCGGATCGGGGCGGAAGATCAGGTTGAGGAATCCGATGAGCGGCCAGCAGGCCGCCGTCCACGCGCGATCGAAAAATCCGTATGCCGCTGACGTGGCCCTGCCCATGACGCTCGACATGCGAAACCCCCAACGGTCGGCCCCCGTAACAAGCTACCGTATCAGGCGAAAAAGGCACAACGATTTGGGGAGGGCGCTTCGGCCGATTTCCTCCCCTAACAGCTTGATTGTACGCATTGACCGGGGGGCTTGCGCAGCCTTAAGTGCCCCCCAATCTTAACCGCCCCGAGGGCAGACGGGACGAGAAGGAACGCCACGATGACGGACACAAGGCACGCCAAGGTGCTCATCCTCGGCTCGGGGCCGGCCGGCTATACGGCCGCCATCTACGCCGCCCGCGCCATGCTGAAGCCCCTTCTAGTCCAGGGATCGCAGCCGGGCGGTCAGCTAACCATAACCACCGATGTCGAGAACTACCCGGGCTTTGCCGACGTGATCCAGGGTCCCTGGCTCATGGAGCAGATGCAGGCGCAGGCCGAGCACGTCGGCACCGAGATCGTGATGGACCAGATCGCCAAGGTCGATCTGCAGAAGCGCCCGTTCCGGCTCGAGGGCGAGAGCGGGACGGTCTATACCTGCGACGCGCTCATCATCTGCACGGGCGCGCAGGCGCGCTGGCTCCGCATCCCCTCAGAGGAGCACTTCAAGGGCCACGGCGTATCGGCGTGTGCCACCTGCGATGGGTTCTTCTACAAGGGCAAGGAGGTGGTCGTGGTCGGCGGCGGCAACACCGCAGTCGAGGAGGCGATCTTCCTCACCAACTTCGCCAAGCGCGTCACCGTCGTGCATCGACGCGATCATTTCCGCGCCGAGAAGGTCCTGCAGGAGCGTCTGTTCAAGAACCCGAAGATCAACGTGATTTGGGACAGCACGGTAGACGAAGTGCTCGGCAAGAACGACCCGAGGTCGGTGACGGGTGTGCGCCTGAAGAACGTCAACACGGGCAAGACGAGCGAGATCGCGGTCGACGGCGTTTTCATCGCCATAGGTCACGCGCCGGCCACCGAGCTGTTCAAGGGCCAGCTCGAGATGACGCCGTCGGGTTACCTCAAGACGATGCCCGACTCGACTGCGACGGGTATTCCCGGCGTCTACGCCGCGGGCGACGTGAAGGACGAGGTCTATCGACAGGCTGTGACCGCGGCGGCCATGGGCTGCATGGCCGCACTCGAGGCGGAGCGCTACTTCGCGACGCTGTCGATCGAGGCCGAGGCAGCCGAGTGAGTCGCTGCACAGGCTTACTCGAGCCTATAGGCGATGAGCTTGTTGTCCAGCATCATCGGGATCAGCAAGAGGCGCTGCTCCGGCACGTAGCCGATGTCGGCGCTGCCCTGGTTCAGCTTGAGCAACAGATCGGCGTTGTCCGATACGTCGATGCGATAGAGCCGGCCCGCGACCCAATCCGTCACGAGGTAGCTCGTCGCGTCGTAGGGCTCGAGCCCATCGAGGTTGCCGATCGGCTTGCCGTCACCCAGGTCGCGGACGCTTTTGTCGGCCAGCGATACCTCGAGAAGATTTGCCGGCGCCGGGTTCGTCCCCGAGGTGCCGGGTGCACCCCACGCCGCGATGATGAGCTTGTCGCCGGAAACATGCAGGCCGTTGGGGTACTTCAATGCCTCGCCCTCGAGCCACTTCTCGAGCTTTCCGTCCTTGAAGCGCCAGATGGTGCTCGTGCTCGAATCGGAAACGTAGACGGTGCCGTCCGGGCCTGCGGCGGCGTCGTTGAGGAACTTCGACCCTGGCGCGTCATAGCGTGCGAGGATATTGCCGCTGTTGGCATCGATCTCGACCAGCTTGTCGATGTCGGAGGCGTAGAGCCGCCCGTTCGCCAGCGCCAGCCCCTTAGGCGCGTCGAGGCCTTTTGCCCACTCGAGCTCGATGATCTTGCCGTCGGCAAGCGAGATCTTGGAGATGAAGCCGTTACCATCCTTCGCCAGCGCATCCCCATTGACGTTGCTGACATAGGCGAATGTTCCCGTCGGGTCGGGCAGGGCTGACTCGGGGTGCTTAAGGCCGCTCGTCTGCCACAACTCGGTCGGACTGGCACAAGCGGGATTGGTACCCGCGATGAGGGTTGCGGCAGCGGCAATCAGTAGCGCTCTCATGCGGTTCCTCCGGTGGCCCGGGTGCAACTTTACAAGCCCCTTGCGGCTTATAGCCATTGGGGCCGGTATGCGTCGGCCGCGCCCTATCCATGCGGTTCAGGCTGGTTTAAGTTGCAGTGCACAATCAGAAGCGGTCACAGCGCAAGTCCTCGTCTGCGGATGCAACTCATCCGAGCGGGGAAGCTTGGGCCTGGACCGGAGATGCGTCGGCTTCGAAGCGTCCTCGGGATCGATCCATGGACTGGGACAAGCTGAGAATTTTTCACGCGGCGGCGGAGGCGGGCAGCTTCACGCACGCAGGCGACGCCCTGCACATGAGCCAGTCGGCGGTGAGCCGCCAGGTGTCGGCGCTCGAGCGCGACCTCAAGGTGGTTCTGTTCCACCGTCATGCGCGCGGTCTCGTGCTGACTGAGCAGGGCGAGCTCCTGCACCGTGCGACCTCCGACGTCATCAGCAAGCTGCACACGGCAGAGACGCTTCTCTCCGACACCACATCGAAACCGACGGGCGAATTGCGCATCACCGCGCCCGTCGGCTTCGGCACGGTGTGGCTCACGCAGCGGCTGCGCGAGTTCCACGAGCTCTATCCGGAAATCCGCGTGGAGCTGCTCTTGAACGACGACCAGATGGATATCGGCATGCGCGCGGCGGATGTGGCCATCTGGACGCGCGAGCCTGGGCAGACGGACCTCATCCGGCGCGCCCTGTTTACAAGCCGCGTGCGCGCTTACGCCTCGACGCAGTACGTGCGCCGTTTCGGCGCGCCCAAGACCCTCGAGGATCTGGACCAGCACAGCATCGTGTCCTACAGCGGCCAGCCGGCGCAGCATCTGACCGCCATCACCTGGATCGAGACGGTTGGGCGCGACGGCAAGGGGCCGCGCGAGCCGGCGTTCCGGGCCAACAGCGTCGTCGCTCTGCGCTACGCCATCCGCTCGGGCATCGGCATCGGCATGATCCCCGACTACATGACGGACGAGCACGCCGACCTCGTCCCGGTGCTGACCGAGATCGAGCCGCCGACGCTGCCGATCCTGTTCGTCTATCCCGAGGAGCTCAAGTCCTCCAAGAAAGTGCAGGTCCTGCGCGACTTCCTCGTCGCCAAGGCCCGGCAGTGGAAGGACTAAAAAGGCCGGCCGGCCGGGGAATTGCGGCGCGCCGGGCGAGACGCTATCTAACGCGGGCGGTTTCTTTCAGCATCGGCAGCTAGGGATTCCTCGACGATCGCCCTTCGCTTTGGCGAAGGCGGTCAAACCTTTGCCGGGCGGCCTGAAGCTGGCCGAGCCAACACGCGAGACCTTGAATGCCCCAGACGTTGTACGACAAGATCTTCGAGGACCACGTCGTCGAGCGCCAGCCGGATGGCACGTGCCTCCTCTACATAGACCGCCATCTCGTGCACGAGGTGACGAGCCCCCAGGCCTTCGAAGGCTTGCGCATGTCGGGGCGCAAGGTGCGCGCGCCGGATAAGACGCTCGCCGTCGTCGACCACAACGTTCCCACCTCCGACCGCAGCCACGGCATCGACGATGAGCAGAGCCGCGTGCAGGTGGAGACGCTTGCCAACAACGCCAAGGATTTCGGCGTCGAATACTTTAACGAGCTCGATAGGCGTCAGGGCATCGTCCACGTGGTCGGGCCGGAGCAGGGCTTCACCCTTCCCGGCACCACCATCGTCTGCGGCGACAGCCACACCTCCACGCACGGTGCCTTCGGCGCCCTCGCGCATGGCATCGGCACGAGCGAGGTCGAGCACGTGCTCGCCACGCAGACGCTCATTCAGAACAAAGCCAAGAACATGCGCGTCAGCGTCGACGGCAAGCTGCCGCTGGGCGTCACCGCCAAGGACGTCATCCTTGCCATCATCGGCGAGATCGGCACCGCCGGCGGCACCGGCCACGTCATCGAGTACGCAGGAGAAGCGATCCGCTCCCTCTCGATGGAAGGCCGCATGACTGTCTGCAACATGTCGATCGAAGGCGGCGCGCGCGCCGGCATGATCGCCCCCGACGAGAAGACCTACGCCTTCATCAAAGGGCGCCCCAAGGCTCCCCAGGGCGCCGCGTGGGACATGGCCATGCGGCACTGGGAGACGCTGCATACCGACGAGGGCGCCCACTTCGACAGCGAGGTCAAGCTCGACGCCGCCAAACTGCCGCCGATCGTCACTTGGGGCACGAGCCCCGAGGACGTGACCTCGATCACCGGAGTCGTGCCGGACCCAGCCAAGGTCGAGAACGAGAACAAGCGCGCCTCCGTGCAGCGCGCGCTCGAGTACATGGGGCTGACGCCCGGCACCAAGATGACGGATATTCCGCTCGATGTCGTTTGGATCGGCTCGTGCACGAACGGCCGCATCGAGGATCTGCGTGCGGTCGCGAACATCGTCAAGGGCAAGAAGGTCTCCAGCCGCCTCGCCTACGCGATGATCGTGCCGGGGTCGGGCCTCGTCAAAGCCCAGGCGGAGGCGGAGGGCCTGGACAAGATCTTCAAGGACGCGGGCTTCGAATGGCGCGAGCCAGGCTGCTCCATGTGCCTCGGCATGAACCCGGACCAGCTGAAGCCGCAGCAGCGCTGCGCCTCGACCTCGAACCGTAACTTTGAGGGCCGGCAGGGCCGGCTCGGGCGCACGCATCTCTTGTCGCCTGTCATGGCTGCGGCCGCCGCCATCGAGGGGCACTTCGTCGACATCCGCCACTGGGGCTAGACGCGCTCTCCGGGGATCTGCATGGCAAGCTCGCTCGTCCAGCAGAAGTTCGGTGCCGCTGCTGCCGACTACGCCGCCTCGGCGGTGCACGCCAAAGGTGAGAGCCTCGCCCGGCTGGTCGAGCTCGTTGGTCCGCGGCCCCACTGGCGCGTGCTCGATGTGGCGACCGGTGCCGGGCACACGGCGCTGGTTTTCGCTCCACACGTCGGCCACGTCATCGCCAGCGACATCACCGACGAGATGCTTACCGAAGCCGCCAAGCTCGCGCTAAAGCGGGGGCTCGCCAACGTCGAGACGGCGCACGCCGATGCTTCCAGGCTGCCTTTTCCCGATGGCAGCTTCGATTTGGTGACCTGCCGGCTCGCGGCACATCACTTCCCCGATCCCGCGGCCTTCGTGGCCCAATCCTGGCGCGTCCTAAAGCCCGGTGGTGTTTTCGCGCTCGTCGACAACGTCAGCCCTGATGAGGATGATACGGCGACAGTCTACAACGCCTACGAGAAGCTGCGCGACCCGAGCCATGGCCGTTGCCTCAGCCTCGCCGAGTGGTCCGCGCTACTGATGAGCACCGGCTTCATTGACATCGTCGCCGAGCGCATGGACCAAGACATCGCCTTCAATCCGTGGGCCGAGCGTATGCGCTGTGATGCGCCCACCATTGCGCGGTTGAAAACCATGCTTGGCGACCCCCGGCTCAAGGCATACCTGCGGCCGCGCACGGCAGAAGACGGCCTCATGTTCACGCTGCAGGAAGCGATCATCGTCGCCACAAAGCCAGCCGGCGTCCGATGAAGCGGCCGCAATGGGACAGCGCGACCGCGCCGACACTGGCCGACATTGAGGTGTTGGCGGCTGCCGCCTGGGAACGCCTTCCTCGAGAGTTTCGGGATAAAGCCACCGACGTGCTCATCCGCGTGGAGGACTTCGCCACCGATGAGGTTCTCGATTCGCTTGGCATCGAGAGCCCGTTCGACCTGCTCGGCCTCTATCAGGGCGTGAGCCTCAATCAGAAGAGTGTGATGGATCTGCCACGCCAACCGGACATGGTGTTTCTTTACCGGCGCGCGATTCTGGAGGAATGGGCCGAGGGCGACGAAACGCTCGGCCGCCTCGTCGCCCATATCCTGGTGCACGAGATCGGCCATCACTTCGGCTTTTCCGACGACGACATGGCACGTATCGAGGCGCAGGCAGGCTCGTGAAGCGGGCATCCGCTCGGCGCACCACAGCTAGTTTGCAAACATCCTGTGCACCGACTTGTGCAGGGCGCAAAAGCGCGCCATGCTATGGATATCAAGACAGGTTTTGGGGCACCCTCAAGAGTTCGACCATGCGGATTTGCCGCGGTTCATGCCGCCTGGCTGTAGGGCTCGTCGTATTGCTGGCATTCGTGATGCCGGCCGCCGCTCAGGAAAACAAGTCGCCGACACCCGAGGAATACATCCAGCACACCGGCGGCGAGGCGACGCTCGTGCCCTCCGGCGAGTTCGTGCTCGACGGCATCAAGATGTACTGCGGCACGCGACCGACCATCATTGACAACAAGCTCGACGACTACGGCGCCGCTTATCCGGGCTTCCTCATCATGAATATGCGGCTGTTGTCGAAGGTGACCACGCCGGTGAAGCTGTGGATCTACTCGCACGAGTGCGGGCACCAGTTCCGCGGACCCGACGAGGAGACGGCGGACTGCTTTGCCGTACAGCGCGGGCGCCGGCAGGGCTGGCTGTCACCCGGCGGCGTCGATGAGATTTGTCAGTTCATCTCACCCGCGAAGGGCGACAGCATGCATTTTGCCGGCTCGCACCGCTGCGAGTACATGCGCCAATGCTTCATGGAAGAGCGCATCCGGTAGCTTGCCGCTCTGAGGGCCGCTTCCGCTTATCCCCGCCCCCTCCATCGCGCCTATTCTCATGGGCTTGCGCCCCGTCCCTAAAGGCCGGCCGCCTTTGCGTATTCCCGACTACGCTCGACGTCTGCGGACTTATGTAGCAAACGCAGGTGCGTTTGCTACCTAATTCCGGACGTCTGCTGCGCCTCGCCGAGACCGTGTACAGCTGGCTCGGCGCGCTCGCCACGCTCGACCACCAGCGGCGCTTGCGCGTAGCCGCCTATGCCGAGGCGATCGCGGCAACGCTCGCCCGCGCCGGCACCGCCTTGCACCGGCTGGAGGCCATGCCCCGTGACCGAGCGGCCAAGACCGAGGCCATGCGCGAGCTTGGGCGCATCAGCGGCTACATCGAGACCCTGGTCGACGTGCTCGACCATCACCTTGACGGGCGCAAGCTCGCTGGCGTTAAAAGGCGGCTCGAGCAGCTACAGCCAGGCGGGTTGCGCCAGTGCGTGGTATCGGGTGGCAAACCCGTCCACATCGACCGGCTGGCTTCGGCGGAAGGCTATTTCCGGGCGCTCGCCGACGCACTCAAGACGTGAGGGGGCAAATAGAGAGACGATGCAGAAGTTCACCACGCTAACTGGTGTCGCCGCGCCGTTGCCCATGCGCAATGTCGATACCGACATGATCATCCCGAAGCAGTTCTTAAAGACGATCAAGCGCACCGGCTTGGGCAAGAGCCTCTTCTTCGAGATGCGCTACGACCAGGCCGGCAAGGAGGTTGCCGACTTCGTGCTCAACAAGCCGGCGTACCGTAAGGCGACGATCCTGGTGACGGGCGAGAACTTCGGCTGCGGCTCTTCGCGTGAGCACGCGCCGTGGGCACTTCTCGATTTCGGCATCCGCTGCATCATCGCGCCCGACTTCGCCGACATCTTCTACAACAACTGCTTCCAGAACGGAATTTTGCCGATCAAGCTTCCGCAGGCGGATGTCGACAAGCTGATGGATGACGCGAACCGCGGGTCCAACGCGACGCTCATCGTCGATCTGGAGAAACAGGAGATCCGAGGCCCAGACGGCGGCGTGATCAAATTCGACATCGATCCCTTCCGCAAACACTGCCTCCTGAATGGCCTCGACAACATCGGCCTTACGCTCGAGAAGCAAAAGGCGATCGACACGTTCGAGAAGAAGACGCAGGCCACGCGGCCTTGGCTCTGAGCGCCGCCGCAAGCGGGGCACAAAGGGAGGAAGCGAGAGGATGGCGAAACCAATCCATATGATGGTGCGTGTCGCGGATGAGGCGCGCTCGGTCGACTTCTACAGCAAGGCCTTCGGTCTCAAGGTTGCCGATCGCGTTGACTTCCCCGACTTCACGCTGATCTACATGCGTGGGCCGAAGAACGATTTCGAGGTCGAGCTGACGGTGAACAAGGGCCGTATCGAGCCCTATAAGCTCGGCGACGGCTATGGGCACTTGGCCTTCGTCACCGACGATCTCGAGGCCGAGCGTGCGCGCATGACCGCGCAGGGGCTGGCGCCCAAGGACATCAAGCAGATGACGCACGACGGCAAGCCGTTCGGGAAGTTCTTCTTCATCGAGGATCCCGACGGCTACAAGATCGAAGTGCTGCAGAGGGGCGGCCGCTTCCAATAGGCCGACGCCCTGGCCTAACGAGGGGCGTTGCGATGATTGAGTTTTACCAGTCCGTGCCGAGCGAGGGGCGCTTGGCGCGCAAACCCGGCGGGGTCGGCATGGGCCAGCCAGCGCCGAGGTTGCGCAGGTAGGACGCGTCGTTGGCCAGTTGGCACCAGAGGTTTCCGTAATAGCCCCACGGACCGTTGGTCGGCGTGCAGTCGCGTTGCGGGCGATAGTATCGCCGGTTCTGCACGGTCACGATGGCGCTGGCGGGGCGGTTGGCGAGGTGGGGAACGTTTGCCGCGTTCGCCGCGGTAGTGACGGGCAAGCTAGCCCCAAGGGCAAGAGCGCAGGCAAGGAGAGAACGCATGGGCTTCCTCGTGTCAGACGCAATGTGTGCGGGCGCCGGTCCCTTCGCCGGCTGCCTTCACGTTGTCCTCTCGCACCTTGCGAATCCGGTCGCTTGAGCCTGCGCATTTTGTCTTGAATTGATCGCAACGACGCCGCCCGTTGGCGCCCTGTCACCAGTCGGAGCTATTTGAGGACGGCTTCGGATACCTGAGCGAGGGCGGCGTCTCCATCGGCCACCGCGATCCCAGGTTGCGCATGTACGATTGCTCATTCGGTGGCTGGCACCAAACGTTGCCGTAGAAGCCGAAGGGGCCGTTATAGGGCGTGCAGTCGCGCTGAGGCCGGTATTGCCCCTCTCCTGCACGGTGCTGACGACGCCGTCAGGGCGCGCCACGGGCGCTGGGACGTTGGCGGCGTCGGCGGGAGGCGCTGCAGCCGGCAGGGCAGCGAGCGAACGCATGGGGTTTCCTCCATTTCGGCGCGATATCGGCGCCCGTTGGACCGAGCCTCGCCCTCGCGCGGTTGCGATTCCGGTTGGCCCGCTGTGCGCATTTTTCACGTGTTCGCCTAGAATTGCGCGCAAGCGACACCGGCGCTGCGCCGTCAGAAGCGGGGGCTGCGCGCCGCGATCAGCGCACCCGAGAGCGCGTTCGAGAAATCGCGGCGCTCTTCCTCGGTGAGGAAGTGCCCGAACGCGAACTCGCGGCCGTGCAGCGCCAGGCGCAGCTCGGTGCGCCCGTGCGGGGTTTGCGTAAGGAGCACTCGTACCCAGTAGGGATTAAAGTCGTAGCTTTCGCGCCTGCCCGACGGGTGGACGCGCGTCACGGTGAGCGCCTCCGGCGTGAGTTCGACCGTCTCGTAGAGGCGCCCAGCCCGGTAGTTGAGGCGGAACGCCAGGTACACAAGCGCCACGTCGAGGCCGAAGAAGCCGAACACCGGCCAGGCGCCCATGAGCAGGAACACCATCCCGGTCACGAAGCTCACCCCGCCGATCGCCAGCATGAGAATCAGGAAGCCGGTTGGTCCGAGCGAACGATGGGGATGCAGGATGGCGCGGAAGGGCAACTCTTGTTGCGTTGCCGGCGGCTTTGCGGTCATGTGCCAACCCTACCCGGTGGGACAGACAAAATGAAGAGCCTCGATCGCCGGCCTGCAAGGCTCCAAGATGTTGCGAGCAAGCGCAAGCCGCGTAAGGGCTTGAAACGCAAACTGGGCAAGCGCGCCAAGCTCAGCGAAGCCGCCATATCCGAGATATTTCGACGCTTCGCCGCCGCCAATCCGGAGCCGAAGAGCGAGCTCGAATACAAGAATCCCTTCACCCTGCTGGTAGCCGTCGTGCTGTCGGCGCAGGCCACCGATGCCGGCGTCAACAAGGCAACGCGCGCACTGTTTAAGGTCGCCGATACGCCCGAGAAGATGCTGCGCCTCGGCGAGGACAAGCTGCGTGAGTACATCAAGACCATCGGGCTCTACCGAAACAAGGCGCGCAACGTGATCCTGCTATCACGGCAACTGATCGATGCGCACGGCGGCAATGTCCCGCGCGAACGCGAGGCGCTCGAGGCGCTGCCCGGCGTCGGCCGCAAGACGGCGAACGTCATATTGAACGTGGCCTTCGGCGAGCCGACGCTTGCGGTCGATACGCACGTCTTTCGCGTCGCCAACCGCACTGGCCTTTCGGACGGAAAAACGCCAGCGGCGGTGGAGGAGGATCTCTTGCGCGTCATCCCGCCGGAATATGCTCTGCATGCTCACCATTGGCTGATTTTGCACGGGCGCTATGTGTGCAAGGCGCGACGACCCGAGTGCCCGACCTGCCTAATTCGTGATCTCTGCCTCTACGACGCCAAAACCCCGGGCATCGGCGCTTAGTGACGCCAACGGACATAATTATCACGATCTACGCAGGAGCTTCAGCGCCGTTAATACCTGTGCCCGACCAGCTTAACGTTCGGCGCGGGTTTCAGCCCAAGCGCCACATTTCAAGGCCGCTAGGGTTACGCAGCCTCATCGCTTTTGCCTGAAAGGCTCTGCAGCCACTTAATTTACCGAACACGGATCAAGCGTAACGTCTGCGCCGGGTCGGAGGCACGGGCGCGTTACAGGGGCTGTAGTTTAATGGTCGACACTCGTCAGTCTGACGGTCAATCCGACCGCGGGGACGCCGTTGTTGAACGAGATCCCATGGAACTCTTGCTCGAGCAGAAGAAGAAGCTCGAGCAGCTAAATTCCTGGTTCGATATCGCGCTCAATAACATGGTGCGTGGGTTGTCCATGTTCGACGCCCAGCAGCGCCTGATCGTCTGCAACAAGAGCTATCGGGAGATGTACGCGCTGCCCGAGGAGCTGACGCGTCCAGGCACGCCACTAGCCGAAATCGTGCGCTATCATGTGAAGCGCGAGACGGGGCGGGATGGCGTGGAGGAAATTGCCAAGCAGGCGAAGTGGCTCGCTGGACATGTGGCAAAGCTCGGTAAAGGACAGCCCTTCTCGCATATCCAGAATCTCACTGACGGCCGCAAGTTCCTGGTGACCTATCAGCCGCTCACCGACGGCGGCTGGGTCGATATCCAGGAGGACATCACGGAAAAGCGCCGGGCGGAGGAGAAGATCGAGTGGCTCGCGCGGCACGATGCGCTGACCGGCGTTGCCAACCGCTTCCATTTTCGCGAGACGTTCGAGAACGCGCTCAGCCATCTGAACAAAGGCACGTCGCTGGCCCTGCACTGGCTCGACCTCGATTGCTTCAAGGAGGTGAACGACACGCTCGGCCATCCGATCGGCGATGCGCTTCTGAAAGCAGTCGCCCAGCGGCTGCGTGGCAGCGTGCGTAAGTCGGACTTCCTCGCGCGGCTGGGCGGCGACGAGTTCGCCATAATCCAAGCCGGCGGCCGCAAGGTCGACCAATGCGAGCGGCTGGCGCGGCGCGTCTTGCACGATATCTCCAAGCCCTACCACATCCTCGGCAACACCATCGCGATCAGCGCCAGCATCGGCATCGTGCGCGCGCCTGAGAACGGCAAGAGCGCGGACGAGCTTTTGAAGAACGCCGATGTCGCCCTCTACAGCGTGAAATCCGCAGGACGCCGGAGTTTCGAGCTTTTCCGAAACAGCAGCAGAGGCAAACGAATCAACTGCCAGCGGCGGCTTGAGAGCGACATGCAGGGCGCGCTCGCCCGCGAGCAGTTCGAGCTGCACTATCAGCCCGCGGTCAATTTGGGGACGCGGCATGTCGTGGGCTGCGAGGCGTTGCTCCGTTGGCGTCACCCGGTCAACGGGTTGATGCGGCCGGAGGACTTTCTGCCCATCGCGGAACGCTCGGGCGCGATTCTCGACATCGGGCGCTGGGTGCTCAACCAGGCGTGTGCGGATGCCGCGCAGTGGACGGACGCCATTCGGGTTTGCGTCAACGTATCGCCCTTGCAGCTCGACAGCGCAGGTTTCGCGAGCGACGTGAAGAGGGCGCTCGCTAGCTCCAAGCTCGATCCGGCAAGACTGCAACTCGAGATCGGCGAGGCCCTGTTCGATCGCCGTACCGCCGGCATGCTCGAGAAGTTGCAGGAGCTGCGCAAGCTCGGTGTCAACATCGCGCTTGACGACTTCGGCAAGGCAAGCGGCTCCCTCGGCAACCTGCGCGCATTTCCTTTTGACGAGGTCAAGATCGAGCGCACGATCATCAGGGACGCACCCCTGCGCGCGGACAGCGCCGCGATGGTGCAGTCGGTTGCCCTGCTCGCGCAGGCGTTGTCGATGCGCAGCCTCGCGGAAGGCGTGGAGACGGTGGAGGAGCTCGCCGCGGCGGTACGCGCCGGGTGCAAGAAGGTGCAGGGCTTCTATTTTACTCGCCCCGTGCCGGTTTGCGAGCTCGGCCACGTAATGTCGGTCTGTCAGCAGAAGCTCGCGATCGCCGCCTGAGTGCAGCCGATCAGTCCGGGGGACGCACGGCAATACCGGCTGCGGCCATGTGGCTCTTTGCCTGCGCGATGGAATAGGTCCCGAAGTGAAAGATCGAGGCTGCAAGCACGGCGCTGGCGTGGCCGCGCGTGATGCCCTCGACGAGATGATCGAGCGTACCCACTCCGCCCGAGGCTATGACCGGCACGCTCACGGCATCGGCTATGGCGCGTGTCAGCTCCAGATCGAAGCCTGCTTTCGTGCCGTCGCGATCCATGGAGGTGAGCAGGATCTCGCCTGCCCCGAGCGCCACGACCTCGCGCGCGTACTCGACCGCGTCGATGCCGGTTGGCGTGCGCCCGCCGTGAGTGAAGATCTCCCAGCGGTTCGGCTCCCCCGGCTTCGATACCTTCTTGGCATCGATGGCGACGACGATGCATTGAGCGCCGAATTTCTCCGCCGCCTCCTTGACGAACTGCCGGTTCTTCACCGCGGCCGTGTTGATCGAGACCTTGTCGGCGCCGGCGTTTAGGAGGCGGCCGATGTCTTCGATGGTGCGCACGCCGCCGCCGACCGTGAGCGGCATGAAGCAGCGCTCGGCCGTCCTCTCCACGATGTGGAGGATCGTATCGCGGTCCTCGTGGCTCGCCGTGATGTCGAGGAAGCAAAGCTCGTCCGCGCCGGCAGCGTCGTAGGCGGCGGCGGCCTCGACGGGATCGCCCGCATCGACGAGGTCGACGAAGTTGACGCCCTTGACGACGCGGCCGTCCTTCACGTCGAGGCAGGGAATGATGCGGATCTTGAGCAAAGCGTCGTCCTCAGGCTGCGGCAATCAAGGCCAGCGCC
>DATIZL010000022.1:0-5575 GCA_035517115.1 Hyphomicrobium sp. | reverse complement strand
CGTCCGTAGGGAGCGGGTGACGTGGCTTGCCCCTACGACGCCCCGGTATTCGGCCGGTACGCGGGGATGGATGATGTAGGTCTTTGAACCCTTCGGGAGGATCGGTTTGACCACGGGTGCGGCTTCCTTGTGAACTGGGCTTGTGCATCGGGAAGAATTTATTTCCCGTGCCAGAAACGCCGCAAAATAGAGGGATTCTCGCCTGATCAAGGGATAGGAGCCGCCCTTGTCCCGATTTGGTGCGGACGGAGGGAGTCGAACCCTCACGGCGGTTAAGCCTCAGGATTTTAAGTCCTGTGTGTCTACCAGTTCCACCACGTCCGCTTGGCCCGCGCCGGGCCGGCGCCTTTATGGGGCGCTTCGGGCGGCGGGCGCAATGCTCCCGTCATCGTTGCGGCCGCCGTGGCGGATGGCGGCGAGCATCAGCACGTAGAGCACGAGCCCGTTGAGCGCGTGCCATAAGAAGTGGGTGCCGACGCCGCGCCCTCCCCGCACCGCCCAGGTGCACACCTCGAGATCGATGGTGCGGAAGGTCATGGCGGCGAGGAACAGAGCCGCCGCGGCGAAGAGATACTTGGCCGCGCGGTGCCCCTGCACCAACAGCAGCGTGCCGACCAGCACCAGCGCGGCGAAGGCCGGCGTGTAGCCGAGCGTCCCGTTAAAGCAGCGCTTGCCCGCGGCGCGCGTCACCGGCAGGAGCTCGTTTGCGCAATGGAGGCCCTGCATATAGCGCACGGAAGCGTAGAAGGCGATGAGGGCGGCGATGATGAAGAGCCACGGCAGGCGCGCGAAGCGGCAGAGCGCATAGCCGAGGTAGCCCAGCATGAAGAGCGAGATGGGTATGGTGTCGAACGGGATTGCCCACACGGTGGCGTAGGTGTGGAAGAGGAAGCTCCCCACGCCGATCGCGAGGATGACGAGGATGAGCAGCCATTCGAACAGCGCGCGGTCTCTGCGCGGGGCGCGCGCGAGCAGCCAGGCGGCGGCGAGGCCCGCGAGGATGAAGGCGGCGTTGGAGACGGCGTTGAGCGGCTCGGCCCAGAAGGACGGGTCTGCGCCGCGCTCGCAGTAGCTGTAGACCTTGCCCCAGTCCATTCCCGCCGTCTAACCCCTCACCCGCCGCTCATGCTGCGCATTTCGCGTCGACCTTTCCCTCCTGGAGAGATGACGGGGTGCGCCCAACTTCACCTCTCCCAAAGGGAGAGGTCGTGAGCCCGGCGTCAAGCCGGGCGAGCGGGTGAGGGGTGGAAAGCTCGCAGTGAGTCACGCGCGCGCCCCAGGTAGCGGGGCCGTATTAAGACCGCCGCCATGCAATCTTGATTGTCGCCATGCCGGCTTGCGCCGCCGGTAGAGGCAGCGGATAGTCGCGAGCATGGACAGGCCGATCACCCGATCCCTACTGGCGACCTTCATCGAGTACGCGGCGCGCGACTGCGTCACGCCGCTCGAGTGGTCGCGCTTCATCGTCAATCACTATGGGGACGAGGTGATGGAAGCTGCGCGGGTCGACTGCGTGCGCATCCTGCAGAGCGCGCCTCCCGGCAAGGTCGCGAGCGCAGACATGGACCGCCTGTACGCCATCGCCGACGCGTTGCGTGCCGCTGACCGGAAGTGATCCAAGGGCTCAGTCCTTGCGCGCCTCGCGCATGGAGCGGTCGAACTCCGCCCAGGTCATGAAGTGCGGCTGGTGCTTGCTGCGCGGGCGCCAGCGCACACCGCCCTTGCTGATGGTGAGCTCGCCGAACCTGCCGTCGTTGTCGGCGACCACGAAGACGATGCCGTTCTCCTCGCGGCTCAAGGGGTGGCTCGTGATGTTCACCTCGACGGAGTGGGCCATGGTGGCGTCCTTCGCAGATACGTTCGCTACTCTTTCTTCTCCGGCGCGACGACGCGGATGTGCAATTCGCGCAGCTGCTTCAGCGCCACCTCGGAGGGCGCGCCCATAAGCAAGTCGTTCGCCTGCTGGTTCATGGGGAACAGCGTCACCTCGCGCAGGTTCTTGGCCCCGACCAGGAGCATGACGATGCGGTCGATGCCGGCCGCCATGCCGCCGTGCGGCGGCGCGCCGTACTGGAACGCACGGTAGAGGCCGCCGAAGCGCGCCTCCACCTCGGCCTTGCCGAGCCCGGTGATCTCGAAGGCCTTGACCATGGTGTCGGGGCGGTGGTTGCGCACCGAGCCCGAGGCGATCTCGTAGCCGTTGCAGACGACGTCGTACTGGTGCGCCTTGAGCTTCAGGCGCTCCTCATCGGTCTTGGCGGCTTCGAGCGTCGCGAGCCCGCCCTGCGGCATGGAGAACGGGTTGTGCGAGAAGTCGATCTTCTTTTCCTCCTCGTTCCACTCGTAGAACGGGAAGTCGACGATCCAGGCGAGCGCGAACCTCGATTGGTCGACGAGCTTCAGCTCCTCGCCGATGCGCGTCCTCGCCTCGCCCGCAAACTTGTAGAACTTGTCCGGGTTGCCGGCGACGAAGAACACCGCGTCGCCTTCCTTCAAGCCAAGCTGCTTCTGGATGGCGGCGGAACGCTCAGGTCCGAGGTTCTTGCCCACGGGGCCGGCAGCTTCGCCTTCTCTAAAGAAAATGTAGGCAAGGCCCGGTTGGCCCTCGCCCTGCGCCCAGCCGTTCATGCGGTCGCAAAAGGCACGTGAGCCGCCACCCTTGGCGGGGATCGCCCACACGCGCACCTTCGCATCCTTCTCGATCATGCCGGCGAAGATCTTGAAGCCAGAGCCGCGGAAGTGCTCGGTCACATCCTGCATCTCGACGGGGTTGCGCAGGTCGGGTTTGTCGGTGCCGTATTTGCGGATCGCCTCGTCGTAAGGAATGCGCGGCCATCCCTTGGTCACAGACTTCGCCGTTCCACTCGCAGAAGCGAATTCCTCGAACACGCCGGTGATGACCGGCTCCATCGCGGCAAAGATGTCGTCCTGAGTAACGAAGCTCATCTCCACGTCGAGCTGGTAGAACTCGCCCGGCAGGCGGTCGGCGCGCGGGTCCTCGTCGCGGAAGCAGGGCGCGATCTGGAAGTAGCGGTCGAAGCCCGACACCATCAGCAATTGCTTATATTGCTGCGGCGCCTGCGGCAGCGCGTAGAACTTGCCCGCGTGAATGCGCGAAGGCACGAGGAAGTCGCGCGCGCCCTCCGGCGAGGAGGCGGTGAGGATGGGCGTCGAGAACTCGAAGAAGCCCGCCTCCACCATGCGCTTCCGGATCGAGGCGACGATCGCCAGCCGCTGCATGATGTTCGTGTGCAGGGTCTCGCGGCGCAGATCGAGAAAGCGGTACTGCAACCGCAAATCTTCCGGATAGTCGGGCTCGCCGAACACGGGCACGGGCAGCTCCTTCGCCGCCGACAGCACCTCGATCTCGGTGGCGAAGAGCTCGACCTCGCCCGTCGGCAGCTCCGGATTGACGGTACCCTCGGGGCGCGCGCGCACGGCTCCGTCGACGCGGATCACCCACTCGGAGCGCAGCGTCTCGGCGACCTTGAAGGCAGGGCTGTCGGGATCGGCCACGACTTGCGTGATGCCGTAGTGGTCGCGCAGGTCGATGAACAAAAGGCCGCCGTGGTCGCGCACGCGATGCACCCAGCCGGAGAGGCGCGCCGTTTGCCCGATGTCGGAGGCGCGCAGTTCCCCGCAGGTGTGCGAGCGGTAGCGGTGCAGGCCGGCGCTCGCGCCGGCCTGTACGGGAGCTCGTCCCTTCGTCTGCTTTTTCGCCTTCTGCTCCGCCATCGCGCCGTCCGTTTCGCCCGCCGTTTGCCGCTGTAAGTCGCGGGAAAAGCGCATGGGGTCATCCCCTTGTCAAGGCTCGCCATCTTGCGGGCGCGGGAATGGGCTAAGCCATCCAAAGCCCACTCTGGTAGATTGATGGCAATGGATCGTTTCCCCTCAAAAATCACGCGCCGCCGCGCCCTGCAGGCGCTTGCGAGCGTCGCCCTGTGCGGCCGCGCCGGCACCCTCCACGGCGAGCCCGCGGGCAAGACGCGCGAGCAGACCCCGTGGCTCACGCTGCCGCCGACGCCCGAGCTGCCGCAAACCGACCGAAGCGGCATCGCCGAGGTCAACGGGACGCGGCTCTTCTATGCGCAGTTCGGGGAGGGCGAGCCCGTGCTGCTGCTGCACGGGGGCATGGGCAGCTCGAACTATTGGGCCTACCAGATCGGGAGCCTCGCCCGGACCCACGCGGTGACCGTGATGGACACGCGCGGACATGGGCGGAGCCCCGTCACCTCGAGCGCCTTCGGCTACGAGCTCTTCGCCGACGACGTGGTCGCGCTCATGGACTATTTGCGGCTGCCGAAAGCGTCGCTCGTCGGCTGGAGCGACGGCGCCGTCACCGGACTGCTCACCGCCATGCACCGGCCAGACCGCGTTGCGCGCCTGTTCACCTTCGGCGCCAACTTCAGCGATGATGGCGCGAAGGCGGGTGGCGGGCGCACATCGGTGTTTGTGGCCTATTCCAGCCGCTGCAGGGCGGAGTATCGCACGCTGTCGCCCGAGCCCGATAAGTGGCCCGAGCTCATCGCCGGCCTCAGGGCGACCTGGCACAGCGAGGTGCACATCACCAAGCGCAAGCTCGCCACGCTCAAGTGCCCGACCACGATGTGCGTCGGCCAATACGACGAGATCATCAAGTGGGAGCGCGCACAGGATATGGCGGGGGCGATCCCGGGAGGGCGGTTCGTCCTCCTGCCCGGCGTCAGCCACTTCGGCATGCTGCAGAACCCCGAGCTGTTCAACCGGGCGCTTGAGGAGTTTCTCGCCACCTAGACGCGGCGGCGCGCCAAAAAAAGACTGGCCCCGACATCAGTCAGGACCAGTCCCCCCGCTCGTTCAACGGATGGGCTCAGTGGCCCCAGTTGAACTTGTAAACGATCTCGCTCGTGGCGGTCTCCACGACAGGGTTGAAGTTGATATCGAACGCGCCTGGGCCGTTCTCGTAGATCGCTTTGGTGCTGTAGTCCGAATAGCGGACCTCGCTGCGCCAGAACCAGCCGTCGTGCATCGCCACCTCGAGTCCGCCGCTGAGGAACCAGCCGCCGAGCGTGACGCCGGAGGTTGTGAAGCCGGTCGGCCCACCTCCCGGCCCGGTATTGCTCAGCGTTGTGCCGTCGAAATGGGTCTGGGTGTAGCCAACACCCCAATAGTTGAGGACCGAGGGGGTCATCAGCCACCCACCTCGGGCGCCGACGAACCAGGTAGAGTTGTTGTCGGTCTTGCCGGCACCGCCGATGAACTGATCCTCGATCGTTCCCTTCATGCTGGAGAAGTCGTAGTTGAAGAAGGCGCCGAGGACGATCTTGTCGCTGACCTGCGCGTCGTAACCGATACCAACTTCACCTAGCCAACCTCTGCCGCTGTGGTCTGTAGTAGAGCAGATTACGCACGCGCCAGTGGCCGGGTTGACTACGGTTGTCTCCGAGTCCCAAAGCCCGTAGCCCACACCGCCGTTGGCGTAGAAGCCGGTCCAATTCGAAACCTGCAGCATGACGGGCGCCGCCGCCCGCGGCGCCTCGTAGCCGTCCGCACGGGCAGCCCCGGCGAGAGAAACGAGCGCGACAGCGAATACGAA
>DATIZL010000021.1:0-3226 GCA_035517115.1 Hyphomicrobium sp. | reverse complement strand
CCCCAATTGTCGAGCAGGCGGTAGTGTAGCCAATATTGGTTGATCGCCGTCAACTCGCTGCGGAGCCCGGTGTTGAGATACTCGATGACTCTTTGATCGCCTCTCATGCTGCGCACTCCTCTTGCCGGGGCAATCGCGGAGCACCACAAGGGTCCGAGCGACCAGACCGATCGCTGCGCTTAGTTCCGACGAAGCATTCGGTTCTTCCCGCTTCGACGGAAGCCCTGGAAAGCACACTCTACTTGGTGATGCGTCCCCAAGGGAAGGGGCAGGTGCTGACTTCGTCACTGGGCGGTTATCTCGCTCGCCTATTGCCGCAACATATCGCAGAGCAGCGCTCATCGGACGACTTGAAACGCCGCACCGCTGGCAGCAGCACCGTCGTCACCATCGCCACCCCGCCGATCCAAAAGACAACAGCAATCACGTGGATTGCCCGGGCCAACGTCACATCGTCAATCAACCTGTTCTGTCCTTGTTTTCGAAGCGGTTTCAGATCGAAACGCTCGGCGCAAAATCGCACCTGGGAGCCGATCTCCGACCGAGAAATGGAGCGACTTCCAAAGTCACGCGCCGGTCCCGACACTAACGAGAGCTTGCGGCTTGCCCTTCATTGGGCCGATAAAGTATTGACCACATCGCAGATATCGCCACGCTATGCCGATGAGCAGTATCATCCAAAACGAAACCAGAGGGTCAATTCCAACCACGCGGTGCGCCGCAGCATGCCTCTAAGCAGGTGCACGTATTCTAATGGGCTACCGTTCGCGCCGATCCAGGGTCATGGAGCGTGGCGATCTGCCGTGCCCGTGCCGCGTCAGCGTGCCGTCGTGCTCGCGGCCGTCAAGACCAAGCCTTCGGCGGCCCTGAACCGGGCCGGTCTTGACCGCCGCTGTGCGCGACGGCGTCGAGATCGAGCGGCCGGGACGGGAGAATGCTCCGCAGGGCCGAACCAGAGAATGTGATGGATTGCGATCGGCCTGTCGCCCGAGATAGCCGCCGACCGCATGCACTTCCCAATTCCCGTTCCCGCACGTTGTAGGGAGCCCGGGAACGGGAACTGGGAGTCGGGGCGTTGGCGCCGGTCTTGTTGTGATTGTGATTGTCGCTGGTTTTGGGATCAGCCGTCGGCGAGGCGATATCCGTCGTCGGTTTTGACGACGCGGCCGGTGTCGGCGAGCACGGCGAGCCGCTGATAGAGCGTGGTGGCGCGGACGCGACAGCCGGCACGCAGCTTGGCGAACGGCAGCGCGGCGTCGGCACCAGCGAGTGTGGCGGTGATGCGCTCGTCGAGCGAGCTTGGTGGCGGCGTTGCCGGATCGCGCCGGTCGACGACCTCCAAGGCCAGTGCCGTGCCATGCTGTGCCAGCTCGATGGTGATGGGGGTCATGGATGGCGCGGCACGATGTTCGACCGACAGCGAGAGATCATCGCCGTCGCGGCGCAGGTAGAGGTTGGAATCGCCCCAGGCGTGGAACTCCGAGGAGCCGCGCAGCGCCTGACCGGCGCGGACGCCGCCACCGCCCTTCTTGGCATGATGGACGACGAGCACGGCAACGTCATGCTGGCGCTGCAGCTCGCGCAGGTAGGCGAGCAGCGGGGCGACCTCGCCGCTGGCGTTTTCGTCGATGCGGTGGAGACGTACGAACGGATCGAGGATGAGCAGGCGCGGCTGCAAGCTGGCGACGGTCTCGGCGAGGTTGCGGCGGTCGGCATCCAGATCGAGCCGGACGGTGGGCGCGGTGATGACCTGAATGTCGAGACTGGCCAACGCCACACTGGCTGCTGCCGAGATGCCTTCGAGGCGTCGGCGCACGATGTGCAGTGCGTCCTCGGCGGCGAACAGCAGGACGCGACCGGCACGCGGCACGGCGAAGCGGCGCAGACATGGGACGCCGGCGGCGACCGCGACGGCGAGGTCCAACGCCAGGAACGACTTGCAGCACTTTGGCTCGCCGCCGACGATACCGACCGCCTGCTCGGACCACAGGCCGGTGACCAGCCAACGATGTTCCTCCGAGCGCTCGGCGAGACGATACGCGGGTTCGACCGGAAGCAGGGTCATCGACGCCGACCTGCGGTCTTGGGCTCGGCCACGGGTGGCGTGGCACAGGTCTCCAGGAACAGCTTCTCATCGATCTGGCGGGCCTCGCGCTGCGCTGCGATGGCGAGCAGCTCGCCGGCGATGTTCATGAGCGCACGCGGGTTGCCCTGGGCGTGATCGCACAAGGTGGCGATCAGCTCCGGCGTCACCAGCTTGACGGCACCGGCCTTCTGCAAGGCATGTACGACGTATTCCTGCAGCTCCTCTGGGCCGGTACGTTCGAGCGCAAGACGCACCCGCATGCGGCTGCCGAGCGGGAGCAGTTCTTCTGACCTGAGACGCTCCAGCAGCCGGCCGTCGCCGGCCAGCACGACGGTGAGCAGAATATGACTGTCGAGGCGCGCGGACGACAACAACCGCAGCTCGGCGAGTACGGCTGGCGGCATCTCCTGGGCCTCGTCGATGATCAGCACCGGGCGCGACAGAGCGGCGTCGATGTGGGTCTGCCAGCGATCACGCAGCACCTTGGCTCCTGCCCAGCGGTTATGTGGAGCCAGTTCGACGCCGAACAGATCGCCCATCTCGCGATAGAAGTCGGCGAGGCCGGCCTGCGGGCGCGTGACGATGCCGATCCTGACGTCGCGCTGCGCGCCGAGGCGCTCGGCGAGAATGCGCAGCGTGACGGACTTGCCGGTGCCGGGGGCGCCGGTGACGAGGGCGAAGCCGCCTTCGCCGACGAGCTGCTGGACGCGCCAGCAGAACGACTCGATGCGGCGCGTCACGTGCAACGCCTCGACCGGCACGTCGGGCGCGAACGGGTTCCACTTCAGGCCGTAGAGAGCCAGCATCTTCTTGTTCACGGTGTCTCTCCTTCCTCGTCCTTGGGCAGATAGGCCGGCGGCAGTCCGGTGGCGGCCTGCTGGTCGAGCATCCTGGCGAGCAGCGGCGGGAGGCCGGTCGCGGGCTCGACGTCGGTAGGCATGAGCGTGGCCGATCCGCTGGCTATGGAAGAGAGCGTGCGGCGCAGACCGCTGGCGTTCCGGGTCTTGTCCTGGGGATAGAGCCTTGTGAGCACCGTGCCGGTGCGCTCGTCGACGAGGTGGACGAGACCGAGATCCCAGCCGGCGTAGCGCACTTCGAGCCGCGTCAGATGGCGGTACCGGTTGGGGATCTCGAAGCGGC
>DATIZL010000020.1:0-63289 GCA_035517115.1 Hyphomicrobium sp. | reverse complement strand
GCGAGCTTCTGGTGCGTGATGTCGCCCTCGACCTGCGCGGAGGACTGCAGCTTGACGCTGACCGCGCGGATCGATCCGCGTACGCCGCCGCGCACCTCGATCGTCTCCGCCGACACCATGCCGACGACAGAGCCCTCCTCTGTGATGACCACGTGCTTGCCGTGCACGTTGCCGCGCACGTCGCCGTCGACCTGCAGCTTGTTCTTGGAAATGATGGTGATGCGGTCGCCGAGGATGGTGAGGTCGGTGCCGATGACGGAGGTGCCGTTGGCCGCGTCGGCTGCGGCCTCGAAGGGATTGCGCGCGGCAGGCGGGCTCGCGCTCGCGGTCGTGCGTGCCGGCGCCGGCTTGGGAAGGTTGGCATCGAGCTTGATGTCGGTGAGCTTGGGTTCGGCACTGAACATGGATCTACCTCCGTCGAAGACGTGTACGTGATGAATTTGGTGCTACCCCGCTCGCGAGCACGTTGCGCATCGATCCGCGGCTTTTGTTTGTCGGCGCGGAAATTTCTTTTCGCGCGTGACGGCCTCGATGTCAGCAACGGCGCGGCGCGATCATCTGCGTCGATGCGCGCGCGATCGTGCCCGGAGATGTCGGGTGCGTGACAATCCAGGCCCGGCGCAATTGAGCGCGGCGAGACGAAGTGCGGCTTGGCCAACGCCAATGGCGCGTTACGTGCCCGAGGTCATGGCGCGTTCGCCCCACGAATGGTGGTAGATGGGCGCGCTGACCGACGGCATCGGCTCGAGCTGCGGCGCCACCTCCGCGGGGTCCGTCACCTTGCGCGAGCGGCCATCGAAGCTTGCACCCTGCTCGATCGACAGCGAGCGGCTCGAGATGTCCCCCTCGACGTGCGCGGTCGAATGCAGCACGACGCTGTCGCCGACGATGGAGCCGTTGACACGGCCCGACACCGCCACCTTGTTGGCGGCGATGGCGCCGACGATCACGCCCTGGTCGCCGATCAACAGCTCCACGCAGTGCAGGTTCGCCTCGATGCTGCCGTTGACGCACAAGGTGCCCTTGCAGCGCATGGTGATGCTGGGGCCCTCGATGGAGAGATCGCTGCCGATCACCGAGCGCCCATCGAGCTGCGGCGGGGTCGGGATCTTCGGCGGCTCCACCTTGATCTCGGGCGGCACGACCTTCAGGTTTTTGGGGTCGGATCTGCTGAACACCATGACTATCTCCCTCGCAATGATCCGCCACCAAGTAGCGGCGCCGAGGTGGTGGAATTATGGTTAAGCGCGCAGTTCTCGAGGTGCCCGAGGTGAGCATAAGGGCATCGGCTAGCTCAGCCCGTAGCGCGCGAGCGCGTCCTGTGCCCAACGTGCAATCTCAAAATCGAGGGCGTCCTCGGGCACATCCCTGTTTTTGCCCGTGCTGTGCAAGGCGACGCGCGCACAGGCGCGCGCCAAGACGTAAAGCTGGCGCCGGGTGCGCCCTTCCGGCGCATCGATGACGCGCATTCCGGCCCAACAGCGGCTCGACAACGTCGGGCACACGCTGTGCACGCGTATGCCCGCCTCTTCCTTGATCGCATCGGCGATGGCCAAGAATTGCTCGGCGGCCGCTTCGCGGGCCGCCAAGAGTGCTCGCGACGTTTGAAAACTGGTGCGCATGTTGCCCTCCGCTAGCTCTATGCGGACGCAACTCACTTTGACGCCACAGGAAGATCTACTGGGCTCTCAATTCGCACTGTTGAGCGGCAGGTCCATCGCCCGGATGCAGACGCTGCCGTCGACCTCGACATAGCCCTTGTCGTACTTGTAGCTCGCCATCTGCTCGAACAGCTTGCGATATTGCTTGAAGCGATGGAAGTAGTCGCATTCGGACAGCGGCACGCTCTCGCTCTCCTCGAGAGCCGCGTGCGAGACCATGACGACGACCGGTTTCGTCCCGTCCTTCATGACGAAGCGCACGACCCGCATGTGGTCGTCAGGTATGGCTGCTACGGCAGCCGACATGAGCGGCATGGGCGTTCCCCCCCGTGTTGATGCTCGCGTCTTCCCCCGCAAACGATCAACGCAATACGGCGCCTCACCGGGACTCTCCCTCTAAATTGCGCAAAAACGATGTCGAGCCAGTTGCTTATGCCGAGCTGCTTATGCTTCGAGTGATTCAAACCCTGCCCAACAGAGGAAACGAGAGAGCGCGCCGGGAATAAACCGATCACCGCGCGAGTCTCCCTTTCGAACCGCCCGCATGCGGGCAGCAGAAAGGGGACCGGCATGACCGACGACACTCATGACGAAGGCGGCATCAGCCGCCGCCATGCGCTCGAATGCATGCTGTGGGCGGGCACGGGCGTGCTGTGGGGGTTGAGCGGCGGCGTGCCGAGGTCGATCGGCTTGCTCGACGGCGCCGCCGCGGCCGAGGCCCTATCGGGGTTCACGTTCCTGCAGATATCCGACAGCCACGTGGGCTTCGACAAGCCCGCCAATCCGCATGCGCTCGACACGCTGAAAGAGGCCATCGACCGCATCAAGGCGCTGCCGCAGAAGCCGGCGTTCATGCTGCACACCGGCGACATCACGCATTTGTCGAAGCCCGATCAATTCGACAACGCGGCGCAGCTCATCGACGGCGCAGGCGTACAGGTGCACTACGTCCCGGGCGAGCACGACATCGTCGACGAGGGCACGGGCAAGGCCTACCTCGAGCGCTACGGCAAGAATACCAAGGGCAGCGGCTGGTACAGCTTCGACGACCACGGCGTGCATTTCATCGGGCTCGTCAACGTCGCCAATCTGAAGGCCGGCGGCTTGGGCTTCCTCGGGCAAGAGCAGCTCGAGTGGCTGGAGGACGATCTCAAGCCCTTGAAGGATTCGACTCCCATCGTCGTCTTCGCGCACATCCCGCTGTGGTCGGTCTATCCGACTTGGGGCTGGGGAACGGACGACGCCGCCATCGCGCTCGGCTACCTGAAGCGCTTCGGCTCCGTGACCGTGCTCAACGGACACATCCACCAGCTCATGCAGAAGGTCGAAGGCAACGTCACGTTCCACACGGCACGCTCGACGGCCTTCCCGCAGCCGGCACCAGGTACCGCTCCCTCCCCCGGGCCGATGCTGGTGCCGGCTGAGAAATTGCGCAGCGTGCTCGGCATCACCAGTGTCACCTACACGCAAGGGAAGGAGGCGCTGGCGATCACCGACACGGCGTTGGCCGACCGATGAGCACGCTAAGGCTTGCCGCGGTCGCGGCCTTTCTGCTCCTCAGCGGGACGGCGCGCGCCGAGGACACGGCGATCGAGATCGAGAATTTTACCTTCAATCCGCCTGAGGTCACGGTGAAGCCCGGGACGACGGTAACCTGGAAGAACGCCGACGACATTCCCCATTCGGTGGTCGAGGACGCGACCAAGTTCCGCTCCAAGCCCCTCGATACGGGCGAGACATTCTCGATGACGTTCACCAAGGCGGGCGAGATCGGCTATTTTTGCGGCCTGCACCCGCATATGAAAGGCAAGATCATCGTCAAGCCGTAGCCGGCGGCGCGACGCCGGCATCGCCAAGTGAGGTGTGATGGACGAACGGCAGTTGTTCGCTGAGGTGGTGATGCCGCACCTCGACGACGCCTTGTCGCTCGCGCGGTGGCTCACGGGCAGCGTCACCGACGCCGAGGACGTGGTGCAGGAGGCGTGCGTGCGCGCGTACGCGGCGATCGCCACGGCGAGGAGCAATCCGCGCGCCTGGCTGCTCGCCATCGTGCGCAACACCGCCTTCACGTGGCTTGCCAAGAACCGCCCGAAGTCGGTCGTGGTGACGGATGACGACGCCGTGTTCGAAAAGGCCAGCCTCGAAATGATCGATCGATCGCAAGAGATGACGCCCGAGGCCGTGCTGATCGCCAAGGCCGACAGCGAGCAGCTCAAACGCGCCATCGCCGGCCTGCCGCTCGCCTATCGCGAGGCGCTGGTGCTGCGCGAGATCGAAGGCTTGAGCTACCAGGAGATCTCGACCGTGATGTCGATCCCCATCGGGACGGTCATGTCGCGGCTCGCGCGGGCCCGCAATCTGCTCATCCAGCGCATCGGCATGGCGGGCAAGGGAAAGGCGGGTGCCGCATGAACAAGCCTCCGGCGTGGACCTCGCGCGAGGAATCCCTGCTCCTCCTCAATGCCTATCTCGACAACGAGCTCGATGCGGCCTCCGTGCTCGACGTGGAGCGGCGCATTGGCGCGGACGCAACGCTCAAAGCGGAGCTTGGCCGCCTCGTCGAGCTGCGCAACGCGCTGGCGACGCAAGTGAGCAAGGAGCGCGCCTCGGATGCCTTCCGCCAGCGCATCGCGGCCATCGCGGACGTGCCGAAGGGGAGCCCCGCCGCCGCTCAACGCACACGACCCTCCGGCCGCAGCTTCGACTGGCGCCAGATGGCCGCCGCGGCCGCGCTGGCCGCTGTGCTCGCGAGCGCCGGCACCTACGTCGCGCTGCAGCAGACGGCCTCCACGGGGGAGATCGCGGAGATCGTCGCCGGTCACCAGCGCGCGCTGCTGGCAGCGGCACCCTTCGACGTCGCCTCCAGCGATCACCACACCGTCAAGCCCTGGTTCGACGGCAAGCTCGCCCTTTCGCCGCAGGTCGTCGACCTCAACGATGCGGGGTTTCCACTCGCCGGCGGCCGCGTCGACGTCGTCGACGGCAAGCCGGTGCCGGCCATCGTCTACAAACGCCGGCAGCACGTGATCAGCCTGATCGCGGTGCCGCATCCGGGCAGCACGGACGGCGGCGAGCCGCTCACGCATGCGACGCGCGATGGCTATTTCCTGCTCGGCTGGCCCGGCCGCGACTTCCACTACACGGCGGTCTCGGATCTGGCGCAGCCCGAGCTCGAGGAGTTCGCCGCCCGCTGGCGCAGCGCCGCGACAAGATAGGGCTTGGGCCCCTCAACCCGCGCCTAGGCGCCTACCACGCTGGCGCTGCCGTAGCGAAGCACCTTGACCTTCTCCAAGGTGACGAGACCGCTGCCCATCAGCTTCTCGAGCTCGGGCAGGAAGGCATCGATGCGGTCCTCGGCGTCGACGATCTCGATGACGATGGGCAAATCCTGCGACAGGCGCAGGATCTTGGTCGTGTGCAACCGGCTCGAGCGGCCGAAGCCGACCGGCCCGCGCAGAACGGTGGCCCCCGCCAAGCGCGCATCGCGCGCCTTGAGCACGATCGCCTCGTAGAGCGGCAGGTGGCCCGCCTTGTCATCCTCGCCGATAAAGATGCGCAGCAGCACCGCGTCCTTCGGGATCTGCATGGCGATGGTCCCCAAACATCACTTGATCACCAACACGTTGCAGGGAGCGTGCTCGACGAGCCGGTCGGTCGTGCCGCCGATGAGGCGGTTGTAGAGCGCGGAATGGCCCATGTAGCCGACGACCAACAAATCGAAGCCCTCACGCTGCACGAACTCGCAAATCGTCGGCACCGCGTGACCGGCAACAACGTGCACCACGAGACCGATCCCCTTAGCCTGTGCCTGCGCCCTGGCACGCGCGACGACGCCTTCGTAGACATGGCCGGCGTCCATCTGCTCCTCCACCACCTCCTCGATGGAGGCGGGAAAGTTCGGCAACTCCTCGACGCAGATCATGTGCAGCGGCACCCCCTCGCGCGCGGCGATGGCGAGCGCGGCCGAGAATGCCCGTGCGGCTCCCTCCGAGCCGTCATTGGCAACGAGGACCTTCTTAGACATTGGAGGCCTCCCCGGGATTGTCTTGCTCGCTCGCAAGCGGCTTTGCGACCGGCATGAACCACTGCTGGGCAATGAGCGTGGGCACCACGGCGCTTCCAATCACGGCGGCGACGAGGATCGTGTATTGCTCCTGATCGATGATCTTGTTGGTGAGTCCGAACAGCGCCGAGATGGTGCCGAACGTGAGCCCGGTCGACATCAGCAGGGTGGTGTACATGCCCTCGCGGGGCTCAAACTCGTAAAACCTTGTCAACGGCAAAATGCCGACGAACTTCGTGATCATCTTTACGGCCAGAAAGACGAGGATCAGCCCTGAGGCCGACATCAGGGCGTGAACCGTGACGAGCGAGCCGGCCTTGAGGAAGTAGAAGGGGGTCAAAATCGAAAAGGCGATGATGCGCATACGGTGCGAAAGCTCGGGCTCTTTGAGGAATGTCGGCGCCAACGCCATGCCGACGAGGTAGGCCGGCAGGACAGCCTCGCTGCCCGCGATACTGGCGAGGCCGCCGAGCGAGAGGAGCACGACCGCCACGAACTTGGTCTCTGGCTCACTGACCCGCTGCCCTACCCGCTCGAAGAACCAGGGCGCAAAGCGCGGAAGCAGCCAAAGCACGACTGCCGTCACCGCGCCAAACAGCGCGAGCCAGGCGTCGAAGTGAGCAAAAATTATGCCGAGTGCCAGCACCGTGCCGAGATCGTTGATGAAGCAGGCCGCCAGAATGACTTTGCCGAGCTCGGTTTTGTTGAAGCCGGTTTCCACCATCACCGCGTAGACAACGGCGACTGAGGTGGTGGAGAGCGCAATCCCAGCAATCTGCGCCTGCGGCCAAATCCAGCCCTCGACAAAGTGAGCGTAGAGCAGCACGCCAAGATAGGGGGCCAAGAACCCCATCACCCCGATGCTCATGCTCGGCCAGAACTTGCGCTTGACCACTTCAGGGTCGATCTCGGTGCCGGCGAGGAACGTCAACATGATGGCCCCGAAACCAGCGAGGAAATTCACCCACTGCGTAATCTCGAGGTGGATCAGATTGCCGGCGACCGCGCCGACCACGATCTCGATCAATGCCACTGAAACGGCAACCCGGATCGAAATAATGGAGGCGAGCAGTGCGAGCCCGATCCAAACCGCCGATGCGAGCCAGATGTTTTCCATGCCACGCTCCCCCGCCGGCAATGAGCCAACGGCTTTTGATTCGACTTCCGCGGGAGAGGCAGGAAAAAGGCCGCCCTTCAGCGGCCGGGAAAACAGACTCCCACCGCCGAACTCTCGCGGTAGGAGTTATCAGCCCTCATCGGGCGGTTAAAGGGGAACTCCATCCCCATCCACTTAGAACGCTAGGTGAGCGGACCCTGGAGGTCAATCGAAACATTGCTCGCCTTTGAGCGCGCGCGACGCCCGCTTGCCCTTGTTCCTCGCGGAACAGCGCCGGGGTGATAGAGGCCCTAGGCGTCTCCTGCCGGCATCCTTCGGCCGGCGGATGAGCGAGCGTCATGCGTATCACGATCGACGAGCAGGACCGGCTGGTGCACGTCCACAAGGGCGCTGCGCTGCTGACGCTCGCTTTGCCGCAGGCCAAGACGCGGGAAGCGTTGGAGGCTGCCGCCTGGGGCCTCGAGGTGGCGCTTGCGAATGCCAGCGTCCTCGTCATCAACGGCAAGCCCGTGACGCTGCGCGAGGCGGAGAAGCCGCCTGCGCCGGGCCCGCGCTGAGCGCCCCCGCGAACGCCGCTTGCGCCGCGGGCAGAGTGCCGCGGGCTCTAGAGCATCCGCGCCACCCTTTGTTAACCGCCTATGACTAAACGTTTAATCGAGTAGTCGCTGGTTGCGCGTCGCGAGCTTCCCTCAATGTCGTTCGAAAACGTCGGGGCCGTCTTCAAGCAGATCCTCGACATCTACGTCCACCAGATCCCGATGATGATCGGGCTTGCGCTCCTGTTCACGGCGCTCGCCGCGCTGAAGAACCATGCCGCGAGCCCCGGCAAGGTGTGGTGGCGCAACCCGGGACTCGGCACCGACATCACCTACGCGCTCGTGCACGGCGTCGTCGGCCCCTACTTCAACCGCCCCGCCGTCATCCTCGTCTACGCGCTCTTGGCCTCGACCCTGATGACGGAGGCGGAGGTCGTCGACTTCTTCCAGCATGGCGCCGGGCCGCTGAAGGTGCTGCCCTTCTGGGGACAGGTCGCCGTCTACGTCGTCGCCGCCGACTTCCTCTACTACTGGGCGCACCGCATGTTCCATGGCCGCTCGCTGTGGAAGTTCCACGCCATCCATCACTCGGCGACCGAGGTCGACTGGACGACCGAATACCGCTTCCACCCGGTCAACATCATGCTGCAGCCGGCGCCCGTCGCCGTGCTGATGCTGACGCTCGGCATCTCGCCCGCGGTGCTGGCGTTCCTGATCCCGTTCGACGTGGTGACCGGGGCCTGGGTGCATTCCAACCTCAACTGGACGCTGGGGCCCTTGAGGTACGTGGTGGCGACGCCGGTGTTCCACCGCTGGCATCACACCTCGCCGGCCGAGGGAGGGGAGAAGAACTTCGCGCCGACGTTCGCGCTGTGGGACTGGCTGTTCGGCACCTTCTACATGCCGGAAGGTGAGCTGCCGCAGGTGTTCGGCGTCGACGATGCGACCTTCCCGACCGAGGGCTACCTCGCCCAGCTCATCCATCCCTTCAAGCCGAAGGAGGCTGCCGGCGTGGTGGCCGAGCAGGCAAAGCCGGTCGCGCGCTAGAGGCGCACGCTAGATGCAGATCAATCGCTCGCTCGCGGACCTGCCGCGCAAGAAGCTGCTCATCGCCGCCGCCGCGGTGGTGATCGCCTGCGCCCTGCTCCCCCGTCCGCTGTCGGCGAACCTGCCCGCCGGCGTTGAGATGAAAGACATGACCTGGGTCGAGGTGCGCTCGGCGATCGACGCGGGCTATACCACCGTCATCGTGCCGACCGGCGGCATCGAGCAGAACGGCCCGCACATGGTCCTCGCCAAGCACGATTACATCGTCGCCGAGGCCGCGCGCCGCATCGCCAAGGACGTCGGGCATACGCTCGTCGCCCCCGTCGTCTCCTACGTGCCGGAGGGCACGTACGATCCGCCGAGCGGGCACATGCGCTTTCCTGGAACGATGGGCGTGCCGGAGCCGGTGTTTGCCGGCGTGCTGGAAGGCATCGCGCGCAGCCTGAAGGCCGGTGGCTTCAAGCTGATCTGCCTCATCGGCGACCACGGGCAGAGCCAAGCGGTGCAGGCCGATGTCGCCAAGCGCCTGTCGGCCGAATGGGCCAAGGACGGCGTGCGCGTCGCCGCCATCGGCGCCTACTACGACGACAAGGCGCAGATCGCGCGCCTCATCGCGCAGGGACGCACGCGGGCCGAGGTGGGCCAGCACGCGAGCATCATCGACACCTCCGAGCTGATGTCGGTTGCACCCAAGGGGGTCGACCTTTCCCGCTACCGCGCGGCGCTGGAGGACACCGGTGTCTCCGGCGACCCGACGACCGCAAGCGCGGAACTCGGCTCGAGCCTCTTGCAGATGCGCATCGCCGCCGCGGCCGACGAGATTCGCGCCCTGCAGGCGACGCACTGAGCTATCACTAACGGTGTCATCCTCGGCTTCATGCCGAGGATCCAACTCTCCACGTGCTCCTTTCTTGGACAAGGGCATCAACCGAGGGAAGGAATGCACCCGCCGCCTCGATCCTCGGGACAAGCCCGAGGATGACAAGATGGGCAGTCCGTGCGTCTTCGCTCCATAGACCCCGTCCCCTGGAAGAGGTCACGAGGCTCTCGTCGGGAAGGCGAGCGGCCCTCGACGCAGCGCGCGCCTCAGTGCGAAGGGGCGCGGCCGTTCACGTGCCCGTTGGCGTGAAAGTCGACGTCGTTCTCGATGTTGCTCGTGGCCTGACGCCAGTCGCCCGGCGCAACGATGCGCTGCTGAAGCCCGTTGACACGGCGGTAGTTCGGCAGCTCCTCGGGCGCCGGCGGGGCGGCGAGCGGCGCGCGGAACATGCCGATGCCGCCCGCGAGCCCCTGCAGCTCGCCCAAGATCTCCTCGCGGCGCAGCTCGTGCTCGGTGGCGATCGAACGCACGTCGCGCAGGAGCTGCTGATCAAGCCGGTCCAAGGCGTCGCCCAGAGCCTGCACGAGCGCTTGCTCGTCGCTGGCGATCTCGCTCAAGCGGACGCGCATTTCTTCGATGTGCTGCAAGAGCTTTGTCATCCTTCTCCCCCGGGGTTCGTGGTTTCCCTCACGAATCAACTCGGCCCATGACGGCACCGGTTTCGGGGCGAATTGGGGCGCTGCGCCAAAATTGTGAGGCGCCGCAGCAGCTTGCATCGACAAGGGCGGAGTTGAGCAATAGCGCTTCTGAGGGACGCCGATCCCGGCACGCCGAATTGCGATCGATCGCACCTCATTCAAACGCGAGCGAAGCGCCGGCAGTGATCCGCCAGTCGGGCGCCGACTGTATCCCATTGAGATCGTCGAAGACCGGCACGCCGACGGAAACGAAGCTCGACCAGTTGTCTTGCGAGAGGCGGAGGCCCGGCGAGATGAAGATGGTGCTGCCGCCGGAGTTGGGGTCGCTGATGCCGTTCGTCACTTGCTCGGCGTGCCACTCGCCATTGAGCTCGAGCACCAGATCGAGGAAGGGTCCCGTACTCTCCTCGTGGTGGTGATGCGCATGCCCATCATCACCCTCCTCGTGCGGGGTCGCTCCGTGGAACATGGGTTGCGCGCCAGCGGCGAGCGACGATAGCCGGTACGAGACGGCGAAGTTGTACTGGAAGCGATCTCCCAGATCGGTGTTCTGGGTTCCCTCCGTCGCCAGCGTATAGAGCACATTGCTGTCAAACGACCACGCAGCGAAGTGATGGCTCCACGCGAGACCCAAGAGCGGGTCCCACGAGCCCGAGCCCGGCTGGAACTCCGCATCGAAGAGGTCGCCTTGCCGAGTATGGACGTCGGTTCGACCGGTGGGCGTCTTCAAGCCGAAAAGCGCGGCGAGCTCCGTCTTGTCCTGATGGAAAAATCGGTACTGGCCGAACAACGTGAGATCGCCGATGCCGTCGGCCGGCCCGAAGTCCTCGACCTCGAAGTCGCCGGGCATTTGCTCCTCCGACTCGCGGATGCCAATGCGGCGCACATAGGGAAGCCGCAGTGCGACCATGAAGTCGTTGCTAACGCCGTACGCATGGGAGATCGCGTAGGCTTGGATGGTGCGCAAGTCGTGCACGTTGTTCGATTCGGGCGAACCCGGCGGCATGCTGGCGGTCGCGTTGATGAGCGTCTCGTCGCTCAGGCCGCTTAGGGACTGATAGTCGAGAGTGACGGCCCCGACGCTGTGCCCCGCTTCGAGCGTCGAAGCGGAGATGGTGACGATCGGACCGGCACCGAGCGCGTTGCCGACGCCGCCGGCATGGTGCGCTGAAGCCGGAGCGCTTGCGAGCGCGCTTACAAGCAGGATGGCAAGTGGTGCGGCAGCGGCTCGCGCGGCCGCCCGCAAAATGGACTGCGACATGGTACTCCCCGTTACTGATGAAGGCGTGCGCTTCTGCTTAGACGGGGAATGGAGGTGCGCGGCTACCGAGGCCACCGAGCCTCAGGACGCCTTCAATGGCGAAGACATCTCTGCCGGTCGCGCTCGCGTAAAGGAAGGTGGGGGCGGCAAGCGGCAAAGCGAGCGGAGCGGCAGCGAGAGCCTTGCTCGGCGCGGAGAGGCAAACGGGACAGTGGTGCTTCGACTCTTTCGGCTGCTTGCCGCCAGACGTGCCCAAATCGCTGGAGCACAGCGGAATGGCGCCGAGCACGGGGTCGAAGATTTCGCTCTTTCGTGCAAGAGAGGGTGCGCAGCAAAAAGCGCTTGCGATGACGTTCCCCAAAAGGGCAACGACACCGAGGGCCGCCCACATACTGCGAAATCTACGCCCGGCACTCATTCAAGCAACATCGCGCGGGTCAGGAACGCGGTGAAGCGGAAGCCGTGGCGCACCCTAAGGTTTGGCTGGAACCCGTGTCGCCAATGTCACAAGGCCCGACGACGCTAGTCGCGTGCGGGGCGGCGGCGCTCGTGGAACCACGCGCGGTACTCGGCCATCTTGGCGCGCTGCGCGCCGGGCGCGTGCCGCTTGCAGGTGGCCGCCTCCTCGCTCTTCTCCGGCGCGCCCCATCTCAGCTCCACGCAATCGTTGACGTTGTAGGCCATCTCGAGCGGAACCATGCGGTCGATCATGTCTTTGAGCGCGAGGGTCCACTGTGAGCCGTCGCTGCGCGTATAGGTGAACTTGCGCGTAGCGAGCTCGGCGGCCAGCACCTTCTCGAGCTCGGCCTTCACGTCGGCGACGCTCTTGTCCTTCGGCATCGCGTAGCGCTCGGGCCGGCGCGCCACGCGGTCGGGGAAGGTGCGCACCACGTCGATCGCGATCAGAAGGCGCAAATCGCGCGAGGGCGTCGCGAAGTCCTCCCATGCCCCCGTCGTCTCGAAAATCGACGGGCCATCCGGTATGGCGACCTCGGGCCCCTGGTACTTGCGCCCGTTCTCGACCGAGTTCACGCGCGTCTTGGCCTGCTCCTCGAGCGAGGTGATGGCCTCCTTCAGCGCGCGCACGGGGTCGAGCGGGGCCGGCGACATCACGTCATCCATGCGGTCGTAGAAGTCCTCGACCCCGAGCTTCGACTGCTCGAGCGAGAAGTCGGCGTACTGGGAATCCTTGGCGATCTCCTCATTGGTGAGCCGCCGCAAGCCGCCGGCCTTGGCCAGGACAATCGGCCGGAAGCGCTTGAAGCCCGGTCCCGACGACGGCTCCTGCGCGTAGAGGAAGTTGCCGCGCCAGAAGCGCTTGCGCGCGACCGTACCGTCGGGCTGGCCGTCGACGGCGAGGAAGACACCAGCCGCGTCAGGTGTCTGCGCGATGCGCTTGGCGAGCACCAGCACGTGCCCGTAGGGGTCGGCGTAGATGGTGCCGGGGCGCAGCGTCTCCTGCGTCAGCGTGACGGGATAATAATCGGTGTTGTCGTCGGCCAGGGCCGTGCGACCGTTACCCGAATGCACGGCGTTGGCGACCGTCGTGCGCACGTAGTAGCCGAAGCCCGGCACGAGCCCCGACGGCCGCGGGGGAAGCCTGACCGATTGGGCCGCGACCGGCTCGCCGAACACCCCGAACAGGCCGCCGGGCGCACCCTTTTGCGGCGGCGAAGCGGTCGAGGGCTCCTCGTTCATAATGTTCCACCACTGGGTGCACCTAGGCGGCTGGCCGCCGCTGCCGCGGCCGCACTTCGAGTAGCCGTAGGGCAGCCCCATCTTGAACGCGAAGTAGGCGCGCAAGAAGTAGGGAAGGTCGGCGCAGTCGGGCTGATAGACGAGCTTCTTCTCGTCCTCGGCGAGGCCCAGATGGTTGAACAGGAAATTGCGCGATTGGTCGCGCAGGCCCTCGTGCAGCGCCTTCCACGACAGCGCGTCCTCGACCGGGGCGTCGAACAGCTTCTCGATCCACGCGGAGTACAAGTTCTCCGTCCCGCGGTTCCAGGAATCGCGGATCGGCCAGACGCTGCCCGACACCGCACGCGGGCCCGCGGGCTGCGCGGCGGCTACAGGAATGTCGCGCGTGACGGTAGCGCACTCGCCCGCCACGCCTTTGCGCACGAGCGTGGCGTGCCACGTTCCCGCGGCGGGTGCCGGCACCTCCGCAAACCAGAAATAGGGCGGACCGCCGTGGCGCTCAGCCGTCTTGGCGGCGGCGGTGCCGTCGGGCGCAATCAGCGACAGCTCGCCGTCGGCGGCCTTTTCCGCCGCGAAGACGACGCGCAAGGGCGCGCCCTTCCACGGGCCGACGGGAGAAATCAGGACCGCAAGCTCGGCGGGGTTCTCGCAGCTGGAGGCCGCATCCTTCGCCCGCGCGCCGCTCGCGGAGAGGAGCGAGGCGCAAAACGCCCCCGCGATCAGCATCGAAACCGAAATCTGGCGTGCAGGAATCAATCGAGCCCCCAATGCCTCTCGCCTGCCATAACCACGGGCGCAAGCTCTAGCTGAATCATGGCAAAATTTATCGCTGACCTGGCCGGGCGCCATGCACGGCCCCGGTTCTCCCTGCCGCTCTCTATATATTTCAGCCCGATCGCCTGGTTTTCGGCGACACGCGGGGCTTTACCCGCGTGAAAAGCCTAGCCGCGCTCGGCCCACAGATCGTACTCGTCGGCATGGGCGACGCGGGCCTTTACGATGTCGCCGGGCTTCAAGCCGGTGTCGCCGTTGAGGAACACCGAGCCGTCGATCTCGGGCGCGTCCCACTGCGAGCGCGCCAGCGCGCCCTCCGCGTCGACCTCATCGACGATCACCTCGATCTCATGGCCGACCAGACCTGAAAGCCGCGCCGCGCTCACCTCCTGCGCCACCGCCATGAAGCGGTGCCAGCGCTCGTCCTTGACCTCGTCCGGCACGGCGCCGGGCAGCTCATTCGCCTTCGCCCCTGCGACGGGCTCGTAGCGGAAGCAGCCGACGCGGGCGAGCCTCGCTTCGCGCAGCCAGTCGAGCAGCAACTCAAAATCCGCCTCCGTCTCGCCGGGGAAGCCGACGATGAAGGTCGAGCGGATGGCGATGTCGGGGCAGATCGCGCGCCAGGCCGACAGGCGCTCGAGCGTCTTCTCTTGCGACGCAGGACGGCGCATGGCTTTGAGCACGGCGGGTGAGGCATGCTGGAAGGGGATGTCGAGGTAGGGGAGGATCTTGCCCCCGGCCATCAGTGGGATGACCTGATCGACGTGCGGATAGGGATAGACGTAGTGCAGGCGCACCCAGGCCCCGAGGGAGCCGAGCGCCGAGCAGAGATCGAGGAAGCGCGCGGGCAGCTCTGCGCCCTTCCACGCGCTCGCGGCGTACTTCAAGTCGAGGCCGTACGCGCTCGTGTCCTGGCTGATGACGAGCAGCTCCTTGACGCCGGCCTTCACCAGCCGCTCGGCCTCCGTCATCACGTGCGCGGACGGGCGGCTCTTCAAGTCGCCGCGCAGGCTCGGAATGATGCAGAACGAGCAGCGGTTGTTGCAGCCCTCGGAAATCTTCAAATACGCGTAGTGGCGCGGGGTCAGGCGCAGGCCCTCCGGCGGCACGAGATCGACGTACGGATCATGCAGCGGCGGCACCGCATCGTGCACGGCGGCGACGACCTCTTCGTACCGGTGCGGGCCGGTGACGGCCAGCACGCCCGGGTGCTCGGCACGGATGCGGGACTCCTCCACACCGAAGCAGCCCGTGACGATGACGCGGCCGTTCTCCGCCATCGCCTCGCCGATGGCCGCGAGGCTCTCGGCCTTGGCGGAATCGAGGAAGCCGCAGGTGTTGACCACGACGACGTCGGCGCCGGCGTAGTCGGGCGCGATCAGATAACCCTCGGCGCGCAGCTTGGTCAGGATGCGCTCGGAATCGACGAGCGCCTTGGGGCAGCCGAGGGAGACGAAGCCGACGGTCGGCGCGGCGGAGCCCCGGACCGTGGCTTTGCCGGGGGCCGGCTTGGCCGCGGGCGCCTTCGGTGTCCGCGGCTTCGATTTCTGGGCAATGGTCATGGCCCGCGCGCTCTAGCACGGCGCGGGCAGCGGTGCGAGCCCAGGAAGACCTAAGAACTCGCGCCGATTACGAGTCGGGCAATATCTTGGTCTTCGCGCCATTGGCCCCGATGAATTCGATGTGGGATGCCAGCAGCGTCCAGCCCCAAAGAAAGCCTTTCAGCAGCTGGATTGAGCGGCTCGGTTCTTGAAACCTCCAGAACGAGACCCGTCGATACACGGGGAAGCGTATTGAAGAGTTGACCCTGGCTGGTAGCGCGCCATCCAGGCGTTCCACCAATCATCGCTAGAAGTCCTCTCTCGAACCGAATGGCCTCCGCGGAATTGTCATTGCAGCGTGTGGTCATCGCGTGACCTTGTCCATCGTCGGCTGCGACGCGAAATGCCCGTGCTTGAGCTTCGGTAATTCGGCGTTGCGGAGGCCCAAAATTATCGCCTACATGAACGTTGGCGAGCGTGTTCTGATCGCCCTGAATATTGAGTACGTTCTTTGACTTGTCGGACATCAATCATCTCCTACTTTCACACTGGAAAGCGTATTCTGGTGCCCCTTGATGTTGAGTTGATTCTTGGCTTGGCTATCTTTCACCGGTTCCTTGCTATGACCACGCCAGAGGCTTAGTGCATACAGTCCGCACAAGACGCCGGCGGAGAGTATCCCGTAGCCAATCCAGGCGGGACTGTGAGGGAAGGCCATCGGCATCCCTAAGCCTACAAGAGCGAGAGTGACGCCTATCCAAAAATAGATTCGTTCCTGCATCTCCCTTCCTCCCGGTGCGGGACAGACTTACCACAAAGGTGAGCGATCACTCACGACCAAGCATTGCATAAACCGAGAATGGCCGCTGGTGGAGGATCCCGCAGCCGTTCGCGACGGTGCTCAGAAGATAGAGCTTAGCGGCCGTAGCTGTCGCCGCCAAACACGACCGTGGACGGACAGGCTGCCGTCGGCGAGGACGGGCGCGGCGCCAGTTGCCTCTGAAATCCATGCGCCCCCGCTATGATTGACGGATGCGCCTCTGCACCCCAAGAAGACGCCTCCCGCAACGGCCCAGCCCGCATCCGCTCCGCCCATGCCGCCCTTGATCCAGCTCAGCGACGTCGCGCTCACGTTCGGGAGCACGCCGCTGCTCGACGGCGTCGATCTTTCCGTCTCCGCCGGAGAGCGCGTTGGCCTCGTCGGGCGCAACGGCTCGGGCAAGTCGACGCTTCTGAAGATCGCCGCGGGCCTGATCGAGCCCGATCGCGGCTCGCGTTTCGTGCAGCCCGGCGCTTGCGTGCGCTACCTGGCGCAGGAGCCGGACCTCTCCCGATACGCGACGACGCTCGCCTACGTCGAGGCGGGCCTCAACCCCAGCGACGACCCGCACCAGGCGCGCTATCTGCTCGCGCAGCTCGGCCTCACCGGCTCGGCCTCACCGGCACGGAGGACCCGGCGCATTTGTCCGGCGGGGAAGCGCGCCGCGCCGCGCTCGCGCACGTGCTGGCGCCGGCCCCCGACATCCTCTTGCTCGATGAGCCCACGAACCACCTCGACCTGCCGGCGATCGAGTGGCTCGAAGCGACGCTGGCGGCTTCGCGCAGCGCACTCGTGCTCATCAGCCACGACCGCCGCTTCCTTGAAAACCTGACGCGCACGACCGTCTGGCTCGACCGTGGGAAGGCGCGCCGCATCGAGCTCGGCTTCTCCGCCTTCGAAGCTTGGCGCGACGAGACGCTGGCCGAGGAGGAGATGCAGCAGCACAAGCTCGACCGCAAGATCGTCGCCGAGGAGCATTGGGTGCGCTATGGCGTGACGGCGCGGCGCAAGCGCAACGTGCGGCGCATGGCCGAGCTCGCCGCGCTGCGGCAGCGGCGCCGCGAGCATCGCGCGGCCGCCGGCAAGGCGACGATCGAGGCGGCTCAAGCGGAGAAGTCGGGCGCGCTCGTCATCGACGCCAAGGCAATCTCGAAAACGTTCGGCGCGCGCAAGATCGTCGACAAGTTCTCCATGCGCGTCATGCGCGGCGACAGCATCGGCATCGTCGGCCCCAACGGCAGCGGCAAGACGACCCTCGTCAACTTGCTCACGGGCCAGCTCGCCCCCGACGAGGGCGAGGTCAAGCTCGGCGCCCGCATCGAGATGGCGACGCTGGAGCAGAGCCGCGACAGCCTCAACCCCGATTGGACGCTGCGCGAGGCGCTCACGGGCGGGCGCGGCGACCACGTCGACGTCGGCGGGCGGTCAAGGCACGTCATCGCCTACATGAAGGATTTCCTGTTCGAGGCCGAGCAGGCAAGAACACCGCTCAGCGTGCTGTCGGGGGGAGAGCGCGGCCGCCTCATGCTGGCGCGTGCGCTGGCCAAGCCCTCGAACGTGCTGGTGCTGGACGAGCCGACCAACGATCTCGACATGGAGACGCTCGACGTGCTCGAGGAGATTCTCGGCGACTACGCCGGCACGGTGCTGCTGATCAGCCACGACCGCGACTTCCTCGACCGCGTGGTGCACGCCGTCGTCGCGCCCGAGGGCGACGGACGCTGGACCGAGTACGCCGGCGGCTACACCGACATGCTGGCGCAGCGCGGCGCCGCTCCGGCCGGCCGTGCTGCCTCCAAGACCAGGACGCCCGACAAAGCCCCATCCGGGCCGGCGCAAGCCGCAAAGGGCGCCAAGCGGCGCTTGAGCTTTCACGAGAAGCACGCGCTCAAGACCCTCCCCGCTGAGATCGCGCGACTGCACGAGCACGTGCGCTCACTACAAGGAGCCCTCGACGATCCCGGCCTCTATGCGCGCGACCCGAAGGCGTTCACGCAGACCTCCGTCCGGCTCGCTGCCGTGCAAGCCGAGCTCGCCGCCGCCGAGGAGCGATGGCTCGAGCTCGAGATCCTGCGCGAGGAGCTGGAGGGCGGCTAACGCTGCCCGGATTGAGCGAGCGCGAGCGGCCGCTCCTCACGACAGCCAGCGGACGCCGGCGAGAATGGGATCGTCCTCCTCGAGGAACTCCGTGAAGGCGATGCCCGTGTAGGGCGCCACCGACCAAACGACCGTGCCATCGAAGATGCGGTGGGACACAAGCTCCACCGACACCACATCGCCCGGCACCAGGCCGAACGCGTTCTTGAGCTTCATGCCGCTGCGCGAGATGTTGTGAATGATGATGTTCTGGAAGCGTCCGTGCACGTAGAGGACGGCGTCCCATCGCGTCTTCTGCCGGGCAAACACGCGCCGCTCCGAAAGATTCTGTTCGGCGGACGGCGGCAGTTGTCGGACGTGGGCTCGCGCCATGGCGTGACCGAGGCTACGGCAACGGTGCGTTCAGCTTTCCAGCGGCGCCCTAAAGTCTCCTTTGACGGCGGCTTGCGCTATTTATTCAATTGATCGCCAAGGGCACCGATAGGATATCGGCGTGGTGGGTCTGGAACGGCTGGCCGGCGTTTCCCATTTGCAATACCAGGGTGACGGAAATGCCAAAGCCATCGGGCGATCAAAAGCCAACGCGCGCCGAGCTCGAGCAGCAGCTCGACGAGGCGCTGAAGCAAACCTTCCCGGCGAGCGACCCGGTGACCATCGGCGAGCCGACGGCGCTCGTCCCCGACCGGCCCGCCGATCGGCAGGCCCCGCTGCTCGACACCGAGCTCGTCAACGAGCTTGCGGCGCACCTCGAGAAGAGGGCGCGCTCGAAGGCGCCGCAAAAGGCGACACGGCGCTCCAGCTCACGCCGGTAGGGCGTCGAGGGCCATTATGACCTCGCGAACGGAGCACCCTGGCTGGCCGCGCCAGCGCGCAACCGCGTTCCGCCGCCCGAGCATCTCGAGCGCCCAGGCGTTGTGGCGCTCGTCGGAAACGGCGGCGGACAGAACGGCTTGCTGATGGGCGGTGAGATCGCGCTGATCGTCGCGAGCATGGCGTACGCGTTTGGCGCGGTGTAGGCGTACAAGCTTCTGGATCCTCATCGCTTCCTCCCTAAGGAGCAGTGTCCAGGATCCCCTCTCCCAATGCTAACTAAGATAGCACCGGGGGGCGCCGCTGCGAACTTCGGTATATCGATAAGCATATTCCGGCAGCGCATAAGCTAGCTCCGCGCCGCGGTGATCCCGCACCCCTGCTTGAGTGATGGCGCGAAGGGGCCAACGACATTCGCCGCAGCCGGTTCCCGCAAGATCCGCGCGCCGCTCGCAGCCGAATTGCATGACCTGAGCATACGAGCCCACGAATCGCCCATCTTGTCAGTCATCTACTCCCCCAAGCGGGCACTTCACTTCAGCTCGACGGGGGTCGGCGATGCGATTCAAATACGAAGCTCCGAGCTTGTTGCGTAAAGCGGCGATCAGCCTCAAGGCTCCGCACCGGTGGCGTTCGGGAACGCGGCCTTGGGTGTTCGACAACTTGAGCGGCGTCCGGTTCCAGCTCACGCAGGACGAGGAAACCGTCATCCGCAAGCTGGCGGCCGCCATGGCCAAGCGCCCGCCCGGTAGGGACCTCGACGCGGCGTTCGACTACGTCGCCGGCGTCATCGCGAGAAAGCGGCTCGGCTACACCTTCGACTGGCGCCGCCTGTCGGGTTGGACCACCGCCAACTGGGAGGGCTGGCTCGGCGCGGCCGAGACCAAGGCCTCGGGAGCCTAGGGAAGGTTGGCCCGCCCGCGTTTCCAGGGCGCCTCCAGAAACACAAAGCCCCGCTTCCTTAAGCGGGGCTTTTAGGGGTAACGGCCATCCTCACAACCACTGGTACTCGGCCAGGATCTTGATCCCATTTCCGGGGGGTGCGCGCGCCTGGGAGCGATGGCCGTGACGGGCCAGTCTCGCGCCGGCACGGTGACGTGTCAAGGCAGCTCGCGGCGTGATCGCGGCGCGGCCTAAATTTTCCTACTCCGAAGAATTCGAAATAAAACATGCCCCTGCGGGCCCCGGAATTTCCTGGGCAATCCGCGCCGAAGGGGCGGCTTGTTCCCCATGGAACATCCCTCCTTGTGCCCCCCGCGTATGGATAGGGAAGCGCCGAAGCGCGCGATCACATAGGAGAGATAGATGAAAGCTACCCTCAAGGTTCTTGCGGTTGCGGCCCTGCTCGGCGCGGCCGGCACCCCGGCGTTTGCAGGCGATCTCGGCGATGCCCTTTTGATAGGTGCCATCACCGCCGCCACCGACAGCGGCGACGACCCGGTGTCGACGGTGGTCGACACCGCGGCCGAGGTGCTCGACCTCGACTAAGCCGGGGCGCGCAGAAGCCGCTTCAGAAATGTCAGAACTATCAACGGCCCTGCCCTCGAGCGGGGCCGTTGTCTTTCGCGCACCGGCATGACGCAGCCATCGGTGGCGGAGGGGGTGGGATTCGAACCCACGAGACGGTTGCCCGCCTACACGCGTTCCAGGCGTGCGCCTTCAACCACTCGGCCACCCCTCCTCAAAGCGCTCATCTGCGCGAAAGCGGCGCACTATAGCCGCCGCCTTTTCCGGCGCAACCGGGGCGGCACGGGACGCCGGCCCTCCTAGGACGGCGCGTTCCGCCCGGATTTTGCCCGTTCCCGCGGGTATGCAGCACCCGACCACTCAACTGTTGCCGATGCAGCCGCGAGACACTTATTTAAGAAAGGCTGTGCTATTTTGGGACACTCAGTTTAAACGTGGAGGCGAACCCTGCCGCCCTACCGGGGCGGCGCGGGAGATGAATTTGCGCGCCGGGTGTGGCCCGGATCGCTGGTCAGTCGTGGCTCTGAAGCGCGATAGTATGGTTTGAGTCCAAGCGCTTATCCGCATTGGGAGGTGTCAGGTGAGCTCAATCACGGGAATGGCTGCGCTCGCGGCCGCAAGCGCCGCCGCGGTGGTGATGATCGGCGTCCCGGCCGTCGCGGGCAGCCCGTTCTCATCGCTGGTGGGCTCCTGGAGCGGAAGCGGCACCGCGCACCTCGAAGGCGGCAAGAGCGAGCGCCTGTCCTGCAAGGGCTACTACTCGGGGTCCGGCGCCAACGTGCTGCGGCTCAACATCATTTGCGCCAACCCCTCGACCAAGGTCGAGCTGCGCTCGGTGCTCAACTACGCGGGCGGGCACGTGTCCGGCACCTGGGAGGAGCGCAACTACAATCAGACCGGCACCATCTCGGGCACGGCGTCCGACGAGAAGCTCGGGCTTTCGATCACCGGCAACGGCCTTTCAGGCTTCCTGTCGGTGTCGATCGGCGGATCGAACCAGTCCGTTTCGCTCTCCACCAAGGGATCCACTCTGAGGGGCGTGAACATCACCTTCGCGCGCGTCGGCTAACGGCTTCGCCCGGCCGCCGCGGCACAGACAACGCGTAATCCGTGCGTCAGCGCATCCATGCAAGCCGCCGCAAGAGTGGCTTGCCCAATTGGCCGGAGATTCTCATGAGCCGCACTCAGCTAACCCTCGCCGGTCTGCTCGCCGCAGCCACGTTTTCCGCAGGTATCGTCGCCGCCAACGCCGGCGCCAACGCACCGGGTCCGATCCAAGGCTGGGTCGTCGCCTACAGCCACGACGGCAACGGCTCGATCAAAGCCCCATGGCGCGACACCCCGCGCGGACGCCAGGTGCGCCTGCCGCACGGCACCTGGGTCTACTGCCGCACGAGCTGCTCGGAGACGTTGCGCGTGCAGACCATCGACATCTGGGCCAACGTCAACAACGGCACCATCATCGGCGCCGGCACCATCCAGAACGAGTGCGGCGTGTTCGGCTGCCTGCACTGGGAGTGGAGCTTCTAAGCAGCCCGCGCGGCCGCTTCAGTCGTCGATCTCCCCAGCGATGAAGGGGTTTGAGCGCCGCTCGCGGCCGAAGGTGCTCGCCGGCCCGTGTCCGCAGATGAAGGCGAACTCATCGCCGAGCGGCAAGAGCTTGGTCTTGATCGCGTTGACGAGCGAGGCGTGACTGCCACCGGGCAGATCGGTGCGCCCGACCGAGCCCTGGAACAAGACATCGCCCACAAGCGCGAACTTCTGCGCCCGGTTGACGAGTGCCACCGAGCCCGGCGAGTGCCCGGGGCAATGCAAGACCTCGAAGGTGTGCCCGGCGACCGTGACAGTATCGCCTTCCGCAAGCCAGCGGTCGGGCGTCACCGGGCGCGCATCCATCATGCCGTAGGAGCGCCCCTGCTCCTTTAAGGCGTCGAGCAGCGGCTTCTCCGCCGCGTGCGGCCCCTCGATCGGAACGCCGAGGCGCTCGCGCAGCTCCGCCGCCCCGCCCGCGTGATCGATATGGCCGTGCGTCAATAGGATCTTCTCCGGCTTCATGCCGACCTCGGCGATGGCGCGCTCGATCAAATCGAGATCGCCGCCGGGATCGACGACGGCGCCGGTCATGGTCGCCGGGTCCCAGATGAGCGTGCAGTTCTGCTGGAAGGGGGTGACGGGAACGATGGCGGCGTTGAGCCCGGGCTCGGCGGCTTTGGCGGTGGCATGCGAGGCTTCCGGCATGGCATGTCCTTTGCTGTTGCCCCTTGCCCTTCCTTAGCGGAGTTGGCGGGGAAGGACCAGACCGGCATAATCGGTGAGCCAATCCAAGCGGGGCCGGCCATGATCGTGCGGTTGTCGAAGATAGCGCTCGTGCTCGCCGTCAGCGTCTTCGGGCTGCTCGTCGGCATCGACAACCTCATCGACTACGGCACCAACTACGCGTTCGTCACGCACGTGATGGACATGGACACCGTCTTCCCCGATTCGACGCTCACTTGGCGCGCCATCACGAGCCCCGTGCTGCACGAGGTCGCGTACGCGGGCATCGTCGCGGCCGAGCTTCTTTCAGGGGCGCTGTGCGCTGCCGGCGCGGGGCGGCTGTGGAAGCTCAGGGCCGCTCCCGCCGCCGACTTCAACGCGGGCAAGGATCTGGCGGTCGCAGGCTTGGCACTCGGTTTCCTTTTGTGGTTCGGCGGCTTCCTGGTTGTCGGCGGCGAGTGGTTCCAGATGTGGCAGTCGAAGACCTGGAACGGCCAGGAGGCCGCTTTCCGCTTCATTGCCTGCATCAGCCTCGTGCTCATCTTTCTCAATCAGCCGGACGGCGAGCTCGCTTAGCTGCAGGCACGCGGCGCGGCTTATTAACGCCGAAGCGCTCACCTTTGCGGGGGGGGCCATGTTTTCGCCTTGCCTGTGCGGGACGCATGCCTGCGCTCGCATCGTCGAAACGGGGGTAGACCGCGCATGCGCCTGCTGATTGCCGGCTGGCAAGGACAGATCGCCCGAGGGCTCGTCGAAGCTGCCCCCGCCTGCCCGGACGTGCGCGCGTGCGCCGTCGGCCGCGCCGCTCTCGACATCTGCGAGGCGCGCTCGATCGAGCGTGCGCTTTCCCGGATCGAGCCGACCGTCGTCATCAACTCGGCGGCCTACACCGCCGTCGACAAGGCGGAGACGGACGAGGAGCGCGCGTTGGCGCTCAACCGCGACGGCGCCCGCATGCTGGCCGAGGCTTCGGCCAAGCGCGGCATCCCCATCATTCACATCTCCACCGACTACGTCTTCGACGGGCGCAAGGCGGGCGCCTATGTCGAGGACGACGCGCCGGCACCCGCGACCGTGTTCGGCCGCTCCAAGCTCGAGGGCGAGGCGGCGGTCCGCGCGGCCAACCCCCGGCACCTGATCCTGCGCACGGCCTGGATCTACAGCCCGTCGGGGCGCAATTTCGTGAAGACCATGCTCGAGCAGGCCGCGAGCCGCGACACGGTCCGCGTCGTCGACGACCAGCGCGGCAGCCCGACCTACGCGCCCCACCTCGTCGCCGCCATCCTCGACCTTGCGCGTCAATTGTCGGGGCGCAAAGGCGCGGACGGCCCGTGGGGCACCTATCACGCGGCCGGAACCGGCACTACGACCTGGCGCGGCGTCGCCGAGGAGGTGTTCCGCCGCTCGGCCGCGCTCGGCGGGCCCACGGCCGCCGTCGAGCCGATCAGAAGCGCGGACTATCCGACGCCGGCGCCGCGGCCCGCCAACTCGCAGCTCGACTGCGCCAAGCTCGAGCGCACGTTCGGGCTCAAGCTGCCCATTTGGCAGGAGGGCGTCGCCGAGTGCGTCGAGCGCATCGTGCGCGGGTAGCGGGCGCCTCCGTTGTGATCGGTGCGCCTAGCTCTCGCGGACGCCCTCGACCTCGAGTCGCACAGATATCATCGTAGAGGGACGACGCGACCTTTCATACTTACGGATTGCCAAGGTTCGCTGCGCGCGTGCTGCAACGCGAGATCAGAATTTTTGTCCGCGCGAATAGCAGGTGACAGGCGCAACACCAGTCGTGCAAGGATAGCGCCTTCGATTCGAGCAGCCAGCGTGTGCCAGATGCGCCGATTGATCGTCACCGCTCTCCTCTTTGCCTCCCTCGCACTCCACGCATCCCTTCCGGCGCGCGCAGCCGATCCCGCCAGCCCCGACGACATGGCGCGCTTTCTCGCCGGCATGCCGGTTGGCGCCAATTCCCCGCTAATGCCGCTCGTGAGCGAGCAAAGCTGGCAACAGCACGCGAAGCTCTTCGACGACGCGTGGAAGGGGCTCGAGGAGCGCCAGCTGTCCAGCATCCGCGCGTGGACGGCGAAGAACATGGCGGACCCGCGCCCGGTGCTGTTCTACTTCTTCAGCGGCCCCGACTACCTCTATGCGAACGCGTTCTTCCCCGCGGCCGATACCTACGTGCTTGCCGGGCTCGAGCCCGTCGGCCGCATCCCCGACGTGATGTCGGTGCCGCGCGGGGAGCTCTCCTCGACGTTGCGGCACCTGGAATCCTCGCTGAGCAACATCCTGAAGCTCAGCTACTTCATCACGCTCGATATGGATTCCAAGCTGCGCCAGACGCAGCTCAACGGCACGCTGCCCGTGCTCTACGTGTTCCTCGCCCGCTCGGGCAAGACCGTCCGCGACGTCACTCTTGTCACCTTGAAGGACGACGGCACCCCCGAGCCCGCCAAGGCCGACGCCAAAGGCAAGGACATGGGCGCCAAGATCACCTTCGCGGGCCCGCACGGCCACGAGCAGACGCTCTATTACTTCAACACCAACCTTTCCAACAAAGGCGTACGCGCAAGCCCGTTCCTCAAGTTCTGCGCCGGGCTCGGGACCGGCGAAAGCTTCGTCAAAAGCGCGTCCTATCTCTTGCACGGCGACGAATTCTCGGAGGTCCGCAACTTCCTCCTCGACCACAGCGCCGCGATCCTGCAGGACGATACCGGCGTTCCCGTGAGCCATTTCAAAGCGGACCAGTGGGACTTGCGCCCCTTCGGAACCTACACGAGCCCCATCGGCATGTTCCGCGGCAACTACCAGTCGAAGCTCAAGGCCCTCTACCAGACCGCCAAGCCAATCCCGATCAACTTCGGCATCGGCTACAAGTGGAAGGTGAACCAGTCGAACCTGCTGCTGGCGGTCAAGAAGGATGTGAGGGCCGCCGCCGGGCGCTGAGCGCGGCTTTGAGCTCGCGTTCTGAACCCCGCCTAGACCGGCAGCACGGTCGGCTTGTCGCTCGGAAACTTCGCGATCACCTCGGGGCTCACGTTGAGCGACTGGACGACCATGGTGCGCGGGGTGTGCGTCAGCCATTCGCTGAGCGAGATGTCCTCGACGCGGTCGCTGCGAAAGACCTCCAGATAGACGAGATCGGTCGACCCGGTGTTGCGGATGTAGTGTCCGTAGGCGCGCTTGATGTAGCCGACGTCGCCGGGGTTGAAATTCTGCGTGACGACATTGGGCCCGGTATTGAAGACCGTGAGCTCGCCCTGACCGGCGATGACATAGGTCCACTCGTCCGCATTGGGGTGCCAGTGCATCTCGCGCATGCCGCCCGGGTGCAGCGTCACGTGCGAGGCCGCGATGTTCTTGGCGACCGTGAAGTTGGTCGAATCGGCGATGCGCACCTCGCCGCCACGCGTCTTCTTCACCGGCGGCAAGTCGGCGAGGCGGAAGGTGGAGGCGAGTTGCGGCTCTCCGAGCGAGCCCTGCGCCTCGGCCCGGCTCGCCTCGATCGGCCCCGGCACCTCGCCCTGGAAGATGTAGAGCTCGTGCAGCGGGATCTTGGCGAAGGTCTCGGCCGGCACGCCGAAATTCATGGCGAGCACGTCGGGCGGCGTATGCGCCATCCACTCGGAGAGCAGGAGCGTGTTGAACTCCGAGGCCTTGCCGTCGTCGAAGCAAATGATGAACTCGCAGCCGTCGGGGCCGACGCCCTGCAGCGAATGCGGCATCCCGGCCGGGAAGTACCAGAGGCCGCCTTCCGCCACGTCCTCGACGTTGGCGCGGCCTTGAAGGTCGATGGTGGTGACGCGGCAGACGCCGTACGTCACGTAGGCCCACTCGGCGGCGAGGTGCCAGTGCAGCTCGCGGATGCCGCCGCGAGTGAGCCGCATGTTGACGCCGGCGATCTGCTCGGAGATCTGGAAATCGTACTGCGTCACTTGGCGCGCCCAGCCGCCGTCCTGGATGCGGCGCGGGGCATTGTTGAACGTGGCCCAGAACAGCGGCAGCTCGCCGACGTCGGTCGCCGGCGGAAGGAAGGCCCCGGGGAACTGGCTCGAAAGCGCGGGATTGTTGGGTCCGGGGTCGGAGATGTTGGCAGGATTCTTCAAGCCGTTGATCGCCCCTTGCGGCGGCACGTCGGGGTTGCCGAACGACTGGGCCCGCGCTTGCCCGGCCGCGGCGGCCAGACCCGCCGCCGTTGCAACGAGGATATTGCGGCGGGACAGGTCTTCCATCTCAAGCTCGTGCGTTGCAGACGCGCGGTGAGCGTCTGGGCCGTGGATGCCATGAGACTGGTAGAGCCGCGTTAATTTCGCGTTTCGCAGACGCCGTCAGTCGCCGGCCCGCGCGGTCGATTGGGCGCCGGCCGGAGGAGAGGTGGGCCTCGCCTCGAGCATCAGAACGGTCGTGATGCCGATGAGCGCGAGCCCGCCGACCGTCAGCACGATGGCGGTCGCATTGAGAAACGTTCGCATGGACATGGGTGCGGCTCCTCAAGATCGGGGCCCATGCACCTTTTCTCACGCCGGCGCGCGGCGCTGTCTCGCGCGGAACAACAGCAATGAAAACGGCAAGGGACATGCCGGAATGCGCGCCTAGCTCCGGTAATGGCGCCACATGCGGATCAGCGTGCGGTGGATCTCGTCGGGCGGGTGGTCGAACGGATCGATATTGATTCGCACGACGTTCGAGGGGGTCATCGACCACGGGATGCGCATCAGCGAGCGGTAGAAGGGCTGCTTGCGCCAATCGACGACGAGAGCGCTCGTCACCGTCATGTTGAGCGCGATCTGCAGCTCGTAGTTGATATCGAAGCGGTCGGCGATGGCGACGAGATCGATGCGGTCGATGGCGCGCCAGCGGATCAGCCCGAAGCCCTGGATGAAGACGCCGTACTCATTGGCACCGAGCGTGGGCCGGCTCTTCTCGAGCAGCGGAAAGTTGTAGTAGGTGATGGCCGCCGCCACGACGCCGAGCACGAGCCACAGCGTGGAGCCGGTCACCCAGGCCGCCGCAAGCAGCACGGCCGACAGCACCCCCAGCAGGTAGACGGGGAACTCCGTTTCCTCGCGGCCGTAGGCGACGGAGTAGCCGCCGACATTCGTCTCGTCCATGCCAGCAGCCTCCCCTGACGCGATACGCTCTGCCGCCGCGACCGCACCCGCCATCCTTCGGGCAATCGCCGCGCCGGTCAAGCCGAACGGGAGAATCGGGCAAGCCAAATGCAATCGGGAGCCCGAAGGCTCCCGAGCGCAACCGATAAGCTTCTGCCAGCGGTTTCTTTACGCGGCGACGGTGTCGTCGCTCGGGTCGCGCAGCACGTAGCCGCGGCCCCACACCGTCTCGATGTAGTGCTGGCCGCCGGTCGCCGCCTGCAGCTTCTTCCTGAGCTTGCAGATGAAGACGTCGATGATCTTGAGCTCGGGCTCGTCCATGCCGCCGTAGAGATGGTTCAAGAACATCTCTTTGGTGAGCGTGGTGCCTTTGCGCAGCGAGAGCAGCTCCAGCATCTGGTATTCCTTGCCGGTCAGATGCACGCGCTGGCCGTTGACGTCGACGGTCTTGGTGTCCAGGTTGACGCGCAAGTCGCCGGTCTCGATGACCGACTGCGCGTGGCCCTTGGAGCGCCGCACGATGGCGTGGATGCGGGCGACGAGCTCGTCCTTGTGGAACGGCTTCGTCATGTAGTCGTCGGCGCCGAAGCCCAAGCCGCGGACCTTGTCCTCGATGCCGGCGAGACCGGAAAGGATGAGGATGGGGGTCGAGACCTTGGCGACCCGCAGCGTCTTTAGGACCTCGTAGCCGGACATGTCCGGCAAGTTGAGGTCGAGCAAGATGATGTCGTAGTCGTAGAGCTTGCCGAGGTCGACGCCCTCTTCGCCCAAGTCCGTGGTGTAAACGTTAAATCCTTCGGACTGGAGCATCAGCTCGATGCTCTGCGCTGTCGCGCTGTCGTCCTCGATCAGCAGAACTCTCATTGTCTTCCTCTTCCAAGTCCCGCGCCGCTGCCCGCTTCACGAAGGGACTGGCCGCCATCCCTTCGAGCTAAGTCATCGTTAGGAAATTACCGCCGGAAAGTTAACAAACCCTAATTAAGTCTTTCTCTTCGACCCAACTCTCTAACGAAACTTGAGCGACACCGTTCTCCCTACCGGGCAAGCGGGACCTTTGCCGGCGTACGCAACACCCGCCGCCCAAAAGGGCGGTGCGCGCGGCCTGCTGACCCGCGTGGACACCACGAATTTGTATGTAGGCCTCGAAACCCCGCGGAACTAGGGCAACGCTTGAACCTGGCCTTCGCGCAGAGCCTGCCTCTTGCCTGCCGCCGGTCCCAGGAGTGCGTTGGCCGAGCCCCGAAATCGCCAACGAATCTAGAGGTAACAGAATTCGCCAAGCGGCCCTATAGGCGCGAAGCCATTTTTTGGACCCGATTAGGCTTAATCTGGAGAGATTGAGCTTTGCGTTGCTTTACCGCAACTTAATGGCGCCGTGTCAGATTTGGTGAGAAGGTCGGTACGGGCGGCTTTTGCCCCTGCGCCGCATGGCGAAAAACAGGGGCGGCGCTCGGCGATTTAGGGAGGACCCTCGCGCGAGCCGTGGCACGCTTCTTGTTTCATTTGCCATCGAGTTCGAATTTGTCCGGGGTATCGAACGATGAAAGCACGGGAATCGGCGCTGAGGCTGAAGCGGTTCGAGGCGGACGAGAAGGCACGCAAGGTCGCCGATCTCGAGCACATGATCCGCGAGTTCGAGAATATGGCTGCCGATCTCGACCGTCAGATCAGGGCCGAGGAGGACCGCACCGGCATCAAGGATCCGGCCCACTTTGCCTACTCGACCTTCGCCAAATCGGCGAGCCTGCGCCGCGATAACCTGCGCACCTCCGCCGATGGCCTCAAGGCCAAGCTCGAGGCCGCCCAGCGCGAGCGCGACGAGGCCCTGGAGCAGGTGGCCCGCGCCGATACGCCCGAGACCCGTGCCGAGCTGCGCAGCCGCCGGCGTCCGGACCGCGCCCCGAGCGCCGTCTTGCGCTAGCACCACCGCCAGCCCGACCGGTCCCCTCGGCAATCCCCGTGGCCGCCAGATGGGCGAGCCTTGTCTTGGGTGCCGCCGCGTGCCAACCAAATCCCGGATTAGGGACCAAGCGGGTTGGACGAGCGCATGCTGCGACCGGGCTTCATCAGTGCCAGCGTGGGTGCCGCCGTGACGCTCGCGGGCGCGTGCTCGAACGCCACGCCACCCAAGCTACCCTCGCTGTCTGAGATCACCGGCACCGTATCCGAGGCCTCTGTCGTCGGCGCCCCGACCGAGGTGTATGCGCGCATTGCCCGCGGAGCCATGGCCTGCTGGTTTGGATCCTCGGGACCGTTGAAGGCCAACTACGTCTACCACGCCGAGGCGGAGCCGGCCGGCCAGGGAGGCAAGGCCGAGATCATCATTCACGAGCGCGACCGGACGCTCGACACGCAGAAGGGAGAGAAGGCCTTCCGCGTGGGCATCGCCAACGAGGGCGAGGCCACCTCGCTGGTGGTGGAGAACATCAAGCTGCCCGAGCCGCTCGCCAAGTCGATGGAGGCGGACGTGCGCCGCTGGGGTGCGGGGTCGATCGGCTGCGCGGAAGGCGACAAGGGGTGGGAGCCGCAGTCACCCGAGGCCGAGGCGCCGCCGAAAGCGAAAAAGGCAAAGGCGCCGGCAAAGAAGGCCGACGGGGTCTGATCTCGGTTGAACGTCGTTAAGCGGACCCCGCTGCTAGCCGCCGCGGTACTCCTGGATGCGCGTTGCGCGCAGACCCGGCAGGCCATGCTTGTCGATCGAGCGCTGCCAGGAGAGGAACTCGTCGACGGTCAGCTTGTAACGCTCGCAGGCTTCCTCAATGCTGAGCAGGCCCCCGCGCACGGCGGCGACCACCTCCGCCTTGCGGCGGATGACCCAACGCTTGGTATCCCGCGGAGGGAGATCCGCGACTGTCAGCGGGCTCCCATCGGGCCCGATAACGTAGCGCACCCGCGCTCTCATCTGTTGTTCGGTCATGATACTCGTTACACACTCATCGACCAGTCTCATCGATAATCCAACACGATTAAGACCGGCCTAAGTTATTGAGTAAACATAACATAAACCGGCTGCTCGCGGCGCTCGCCGCGCAATTAACGTTGACGTAAGGGATGGGCCGCGCGCCCCCAGGGGACAAGCGCGGGGCCCCGTTTGCTTGCGCTTTGTCAGCGACACCTTAAGTTGCGGCGCAATAGAAAGCCGCCAGTTGCCGCCGGGTCCGCCCAAAGGGGGCGCCCTGGCCATAGGAAAAGCCGTTTGCCCACATCCTCCCCTCCATCGGCCTCGACCGCACCGACGCCCCACCGCGGCGGCGCCCGCAAGCGCGTCGTGGTGGCCATGTCGGGCGGGGTGGACTCGGCCGTCGCCGCTGCGCTCATGCAGCGCGCAGGCCACGACGTGGTCGGCATCACCCTGCAGCTCTATGACCACGGCGCAGCGACGGGCCGTAAGGGCAGCTGCTGCGCCGGCCAGGACATTCACGATGCGCGCCGCGTCGCCGAGGCGCTGGCGATCCCGCACTATGTGCTCGACTACGAGAGTCGCTTTGCGCAGTCCGTGATGGAAGGCTTTGCCGAGAGCTACGCCGCGGGCGAGACGCCGCTCCCCTGTGTCGCCTGCAATCAGAAGATCAAGTTCCGCGACCTGCTCGCAACGGCCAAGGACCTCGGCGCCGAGGCCATGGCGACCGGGCACTACATCGAGCGGCGCGAGGGTGCGCGCGGACCTGAGCTCCTGCGCCCGGCCGATCCCGACCGCGACCAGAGCTATTTTCTCTTCGCCACCACGCCCGAGCAGCTTCGCTTCCTGCGCTTCCCGCTCGGCGGCCTGCGCAAGGCCGAGGTGCGCGCGCTTGCTTCCGAGCTAAGTCTTCCTGTCGCCGACAAGGCTGACAGTCAGGACATCTGCTTCGTGCCGACCGGCCGCTACACCGGCGTCGTCGAGCGCTTGAAGCCGGGCGCGCTGAAGCCCGGCGACATCGTCCACGTCGACGGGCGCCGCTTGGGCCGCCACGAGGGCATCATCAACTTTACCGTCGGCCAGCGCCGCGGCATCAAAATCCCTGGCCCGGAGCCGCTTTACGTGATCCGTCTCGACGCCGGGCGCAACGAGGTCGTGGTGGGGCCGCGCGCCGCCTTGCGCACGACCATTCTTCTCCTTAAGAACACAAACTGGCTAGGGGACGAGCCGTTTGCGGAAGCGACCGCGGGTGGCCTGTCTCTCTATGTGCGTGTCCGCTCCGCGCAGGCGCCGCGACCGGCGACCTTATTTGCGGAGGCGGATGGCGCGGCGAGGGTCGTGCTAGAGGAAGGCGAGGACGGGGTCGCGGTGGGACAGGCCTGCGTGTTCTATTCAGACGGCGATGAGCGCGCCCGTTTGTTGGGCGGCGGGTTTATCGCGCGCACGCTGTCCCACGCGAACGCGGAGACGCTGGAAGCCGCTGTCGCGCTCGGCTGACCCGGCCGGGTTCGTTGCGCAGGCAAGCGGGACGGATAGTTCTTGGGTCGCGTCGGCAAGAGGAGCGAGTGCCCAAATGAAATCGATGTCGCAGACCGAGCTGAGGCGGCGGCCAGCGCTCCTGCAACGGGCTCAGGGACGCATCGTCGGCATCGGCCGCATCGACGAGGGCGCCGTGCTCGAGGCCTATCGCCGCTGGGCACCGGTCTACGACTACACCTTCGGCATGATCGCGCGCGAGGGACGCCGCCATGCAGTGGAGGTCATCAACGAGGGTGCGGGGCGCGTCCTCGAGGTTGGCGTTGGTACCGGACTTTCATTGCCCGACTATGACAAGCGCTTGGAGATCGTCGGCATCGACCTCTCGCTCGACATGCTCGAGAAGGCGCGCGAGCGCGTCGCCGCCGAGGACCTCGGCCATGTCACCGGCCTGCACGAGATGGACGCAGCCGACCTCAAGTTTCCCGACGCCGCCTTCGACACCGTCGTCGCCATGTACGTGATGACCGTGGTCCCGGAGCCGGAGATGGTGATGCGCGAGTTGGCGCGCGTGACCAAGCCCGGCGGCCAGGTGTTGCTCGTCAATCATTTCAGCCAGCGCGAAGGCGTGCGCGGCTGGGTCGAGCGGCGCATGGCGCCGTTCGCCGACAAGATCGGCTGGCGCTCGGTATTCGACGTCTCGCGCGTGACCGTGTGCGACGATCTCCAACTCGTCGAGCGCAGGTCGCTGCGGCCTTTCGGCCTCTTCACGATGATACGGTTCGCCAAGGCGGACGCCGCCGCCCGCCTCGCGGCGGAGTAAGGCGCGACGCTTCCCGTCTCCCTGCGACCTTGACAGTCTCCGAGCGCGCTCCTTATAGACCGTCTTTCGTGGCGGGATAGCTCAGTTGGTTAGAGCGGCGGAATCATAATCCGTAGGTCCCGAGTTCAAGTCTCGGTCCCGCTACCATCGTCACAGAATGCGTGATCGCATCCCCTCTAAGCTTACAGCTTGAGCGGGGAGGTGATGACCATACCCAGCGCCGCGCTCACCCCACACATGGCCGTCGGCCAAGCGCGCCCCTACCGCGCCATGCTCGTGGCGCCGTAGGGTCCTCTCAGCGCCTCTTGGCGATCTTTGGGGGCATCCCCGGCTGCGCCGGCTTGGCCTCCTGCTCCTTGCGCCACAGCTGCAGAACCCCAAGCTTGATCGCGAGGGGAAGACGGTACCACTCGAAGGGACGGGCGAGCGGATCGAACCTCTTGCGCGGGCGTTGGGGCGTGTCATCGCGATCCATGGCGCGGAAACGCATGAGGGGCGGCCGGCGTTCCCGTAGCGGCCATAGTTGTTCGCCTGCGATGCTGCATGGCCGCTACAGGGCCCGCGGCCGACGGTCGCCCTGCAATGAGGCGCCCCTTTGCCGACAAAATGCTGGCGTCCCATCGCAAAACTTCAGATTCGAATTGAGCTCGCGAGCATCGCCTCGGCACAGGCGAGGAGCGGACATAAGGAGCCAACAATGTCCCTAGCGAAACTCTCGGCCGCCGGGCTTGCGGTGGCGCTGGCGGTGGTGCCCGTGCAAGCGAGCCCGATCGCCCTCGGTTCCCAGCCGCACATCGACGGCCTCACGCATGTGCAATGGCACGGCCGCGGCTGGGGCTACGGTGGCGGATGGGGCTACCACGGATACGGCTACCATCGCGGCGGGGGCTGGGGTCCGTGGCCGTTCATCGGGTTTGGCGCCGCCGTCATTGCCGGCGCCATCATCGCCGATGAAGCCTATCGGCCGCATCCGGGCCACTATTACGACGAGGGCCCCTACGACGGCCCCTACTATTATCCCGCCAACTACCATGGCGACCCGCGCGAGATTTGCCTTGCGAACTTCCGCACCTTCGAGTGGCGCACGGGGCTCTACACCACCTACTCCGGGCAGAAGAGACTGTGCCCGTACCTGCGCGACGTAGGTCCGCCGCCCGACGGGCCGCCGCCTCCGCCGCCGGCCGATCGGCCGCCCTATTGATACGCGGAGCGCACGCTAGCGCAGCTTGTAGCAGTGCGGCTTGATGTGCGGCTCGCGCGTGGCGTCGTAGCCCGTCCGGCACTGGACGAGATAGGGCTGGTCCGGATGCCGGAACACTATGAAGGTCGACCAGTTGTCGACCGCGCCCGTGTAGCCCGCAATCTGCCACCCGGACTTCAAGAGCGACTCTATGGTCGGCTCGTCCTCGGCCGTCTCTGCAGTGCACGGGATCGCGATGGGCGCCATTAGCGTTGCGATGACCGCGAGCACTGGAAGCAGGTGGTACCCGAATCCCTTTGGCATCCTGCGTACGCTCCAAGAGCACGGATCGTGCGCAAGGATAGAGCAGAGCGCCATACGGGTACAGCGCCTTAGGCGGCGCGATCGCGCGGACCGTGCAGAGCGTTAACGCCGAACGGCTCGCACTCCGCGGCGAACCTATGCGGCCCCATGCTCGCGAGCGCCGCGCTCATGCGGCCCTTGCGGCCGAGCTCCGCGTCCGCCAGTGCCACGAACAGCTTGTTCGGCACCGCCGTGTCGGAGCAGCGTCGCAGCGCTTGCGCGATCGCTTCCTCGGGCGTGCCGGGGTTGATCGCACACAGGGTGATGAAGGCCGTCGCCGTGGAGCGGCTCAAGCCCGCGTAGCAATGGATGAGCATCGGCTCGCGGCGGTCCCAGCCTTCGACGAAGTCGAGAAGCTTGCGCACGTGGTGCTGGGCGGGAAGCGTCGCATCGGGCCGGGCCTCGACGATGTCGTGCATCTCAAGCCGCAGGTGGCGGTCCGCGGCGATTGTCAGGGGCGTGGCGGGCTGGAAGTAGCTGTCGATGGCGCTGATAAGGTGGCGTGCGCGCGTCTCTTCGAGCATGTCGGGCAGGTGGCGGAGGGCGCAGACGTGGACGGTGGCCGTTTGGGAGGGCCGCATTCCTGAGGATCCTGACTGTTGTCGATTTTTACGATGCGGGCTTAGTGCCAGCCAACCGTGACGATTTCAAGAAGCCCTGGCGCATAAGGCTCAGCGCGAGAGATTCGTGCTCACGTTGCCGAAGAAACCGTTGAGCGCGGTGGGCAGCAGCGACACGGACGCGACGATGCCGAGCGCGATGACGCCGGCGATCAGCGCGTATTCGATCGACGTCGCGCCGCCTTCATCCTGGGCAAAGCGCGTGCGCACCTTCATGACGCCAGCTCCGATGCTTGCAAAACGCATTAATCGCCGAGAGATTGCGCGAAGGGATGTTAAGCTGGCGTGAAGCATCGCCCGCGGACTCGATTTTCGGCGGGCTTGGTTTACCGGCGTTAGCCATGACGCCAAATAGTAGATGCCTTTAGCCCGCCTGGGCGCGCTGCAGCGCTGCGATATCAAGCTTCTTCATCTGCAAGAGCGCCTTCATGACCCGGTCGGCCTTCACCCGGTCCTTGTGCGCCAGGAGCGTCGGCAGCACCACGGGCACGATCTGCCAGGAGACCCCGAACCTGTCCTTGAGCCAGCCGCACTGCTGCGCCTTGGGATCGCCGCCCGCCGACAGCTTCTCCCAGTAGTAGTCGACCTCCTCCTGGCTCTCGCACAGCACTTGGAACGAGATCGCCTCGTTGAACTTGAAGTGGGCGCCGCCGTTGAGGGCGAGGAACTTGCGGCCATCGAGGGAGAACTCGACCGTCAAGACGCTGCCTGGCTTGCCGCCGTGAACCTCCCGGCCTTCGTTGCCGTAGCGGGTGATGCCGCCGAGCTTGGCATCCTTGAAAATCGAGCAGTAGAAGTTCGCGGCTTCCTCGGCCTCCTTGTCGAACCACAGGCAGGGCATGATCGTCTTCATGAACGGTCTCCCGGCAATCGGTTTGCGCCCCTAGGACGTCTGGGGAAGGCGTCTGCCGACAACGCGGCGCAACTATTTTTCGAGCCTCATGCGGCGCGCTTGCGCTTGGGCTTTGCTGCCTTTTTGCGCTTGGCCAGCGCGGTGCGCTCGCCCCATTTCATGCCCTCGAGCTTCAGCCCGTCGGGGTCGAGAAAGAACACCGCGTAGTAGTCGTCGTAGTACTCGCCCGCCGGGTCGACGATCTTGGCGCCGAGCTTCTTGACGAACGTCTGCAGCTCGTCCACGGCCTTGCGGCTTTCGAGCTCGAACGCGTAGTGGTGGAAGCCGATGTCGCCGATGCGGTGCTTGTGCTTCTTGCCCTCGGCGTCCGCCTGCCCGATCCACAGCCGCGTCCTGCCGTTGGTCCAGCCGATGGCATCCGGGTACTCATCGAGCACCTTGAAGCCGAGGAAAGGCATCAGCTTGCCGTAGAAGGCCTTCGACTTTTGAAAGTCGCCGACGCGCAGCGAAATGTGGTCGATCCCGACGACGCGCAACACCATGGGCAGCTCCCCATTGTGGCCCGGCACCAATCCTAGCGCCGGATCGTGAAGACTGCGGACACGCTTTTGGTTCTCTTAGGCGCTCCGCTTCTGCCAGAGCCACAGCCCCAGGAGGAACAGGATCGATCCCGTGAAGGCGGAGACGACATCGCGGAGCGAGATGGCGATGCTCTCAAGCCCGGGCAGAATGCCGAATAGCCGGAACAGCACGCCGCCCACGACGGCGCCGACGAGGCCGATGCCGAGATTGGTCCACCAGCCGAACCCTTCCCTCTGCCAGCGCACGACCACACCCGCGAGCGTCCCGCCGATGAGGCCGATGATGAGCCAGACGATAATCTGCGACAGCGACAGTGCCATTTGCGTCACCTCCCCTTGGCCGGTGGGTCCGCGACACCGGCGGATAGGAATAAGGGCGCCGCTCGCCGCGGCGCCCTCCTCAGACCTCGCGTCGTGAGGGCCTTTTGCGGCTACTTCACCTTCACCGCATCGGCCGTGCTGCTCGGCGCGGCGTTCGCGTCCTTCTCATAGCCCATCTTCTTGTACGCGTCGCCCTCCTTGGCGATCTTCGTGGTCCAGCCAGAGTCCCACTTGATCACGGCCGCGCCGCCCTCTTCCTTCCACGTGCCGTTCAAGGCTTCGCCGGGGCGGCTGCCGCTCGCCTTGCCGTCGGCGGCGAGCGTGATCTCAAAGTCGCCGCCCGTCGTGTCCTTGGTCTTCCACGTGCCGGTGTACTGGCTCGATGAGGAGTTGTTCGAGCAGCCCGCAATCGCGATGGCAAACGCCAGCGCGACGGCCGCGGTCGTCGTCTTCCCGATCATTCGCATGGAGTTTTCTCCCTTTATGGATTATGGGCGCCGAGCACCAGAGCTTTACAATGTCCTACCTCGGCCCGAGTTCCAAATGTCTGAAATGAAAGCCGACAATGCGAGGAAGCGGCGAGGCGCCCCATGAAGTTGCGCCGCGTCAAAAGGGACCACGACTTGCACGTCGAACTCCTGGCGCCGCAGGGCTGGATCGAGGTGGCCAAGTGCTTGGAGAAACTCGGCCAACGAGGTCCAGCTGACGCAGAACGTCTCACTACCGACATCGTGGCGCTGCTCGCCGCGCCCGCGCAAACGCGCGCCGCCATCGCGCAAGCGGCACAAACGCTCGGCCCGCCCCTGCCCGGAGACGGGGGCACTGTCCTTCCCTTCGAGCCGCGCTCGTTTCGCGACTTCATGCTCTACGAGGGCCACGCGGTGGCTGCCGCACGCGGCTTCGTGCGCACGCGCATGCCCGCTGCCTACCAGGTCGTGCGCGCCTATGAAGCGCTGACGGGCACGACGTTTCCCAAGTTGAAGCCGCATGCGCTGTGGTACCGCCAGCCCACCTACTACATGGGCAACCACCTCACCTTCGCGACCGACGGCGAGCCGGTCGCCGTCCCCTCCTACGCGAAGACGCTCGACTACGAGCTGGAGCTCGGCTTCGTGCTCGCGCACCCGTTGCGCGATGCCGCGCCGGAGTCGGCCGAGGCCGCGATCGGCGGGTTCGTGGTGCTCAATGATTTCTCCGCCCGCGACGTGCAGCTTGCCGAGATGGCCTCGGGCTTCGGCCCGCAGAAGTCGAAGCACTTCCGCAGCGCCATGTCGGCCGTCGTGGTGACCGCGGACGAGATCCTGCCGCGTTGGCGCAACCTCAAAGGCTGCGTGCGCCTCAACGGCGCGCTCATCGCCGAACCCTCGACGGCGGACGCAAGGTGGTCGCTGGGCGAGGTGCTGGCGCACGCCTCGCGCGGCGAGCAACTATACCCGGGCGAGCTGTTCGGCTCCGGCACCCTGCCCGAGGGCAGCGGGATTGAGACCGGGCACGAGCTGAAGCCCGGCGACGTGATCGAGATCGGCATCGAGGGCATCGCGACGCTAGCAAATCCCATCGTGTGAAGGAGCGCGCCTTGTGGTGAAAGTGATCGACCTGTCGAAGCCCATCCGCTTCAACCGCGGCGACCCGCGCTTCATGCAAGTGCGCATCCGGCACAAGCCGCGTGCGGCCGCGAAGCTGCTGGTGTGGCTCTTGGGGCTGCCGCGGCGGCTCTTTCCCAAGGACTGGCCCGGCTGGGCCGACGACACCATCACCAAGATGGGCGTGCACTCGACGACGCACATCGATGCGCCGTGGCACTACGGGCCGCTTTGCGGGGGAACGCGCGCGCAAACCATCGAGGAGATGCCGCTCGAGAGGTGCATCGGCCCCGGCGTCGTGCTCGACTTGACGCACAAGGCCGACAACGACGCGATCACGGTCGAGGATCTCAAAGCCGCGCTCGCCAAGACGCGCGCGAAGCTCGATGCCAAGACGATCGTGCTCATCCGCACTGGCCGTGACCGGCTCATGGGAACGAAGGCATTCTGGACCACGGGCACCGGCATGAGTGCCGCCGCAACCGAGTGGCTCCTCGACCAAGGCCCGACCGTCATGGGCATCGACCAGTGGGGCTGGGACCTGCCGTTCCCGGCGCAGATCGCCAAGGCCAAGGCGACGAACGACGATGAGCTGTTCTGGGAGGCGCACCGCGTCGGGCAAAAGCGCCCCTACTGGCACATGGAGCAGCTCACCAACTTGGGCGCCCTGCCGCCGTCCGGCTTCGAGGTGATGGTGTTCCCCTTGAAGATCGTGGGCGCTTCCGCCGCTCCGGCCCGCGTCGTCGCCGTCATCCGGTGAGCTGAATTGCGCAGCCGCCGCGCCCAACCCCGTCATCCCCGCGCAGGCGGGGACCCAGGACAATTCGCGGCGGGGTCACATCGAATGTGAGTACTCCGAGAGGTGTCTAGGTTCCCGCCTACGCGGGAATGACGGAATAGATGGGGCACCAATCGTACTCAGCTTCGCGCCGATAAGGTGCGGCGGACCGCGTCATGCCAGGAGGCGATGAGGCGCGCGCGCTCGGGCGCCGCAAGCCGCGGCGTAAAGCGGCGATCGAGCGCCCAGCGCTCGGCGAACTTTGCCGGCTCTGGATAGAAGCCCGCTTGCAGCCCGGCGAGGTAGGCCGCGCCCAGCGCCGTCGTCTCCAAGACGGTAGGCCGGTCGACGGGGGCATCGAGGATGTCGGCGAGCCGCTGCATCGTCCAATCGGACGCCGCCATGCCGCCGTCGACGCGCACGATGGTGTCGCCTTCGTCGGGCCAGTCGCCGCGCATGGCCTCGAGCAAATCGCCCGTCTGGAAGCAGACCGCATCGAGCGCCGCGCGCGCCAGCTCGTTGGGGCCCGTATTGCGCGTCAGCCCGAACAGCGCGCCGCGGCAATCGGAATCCCAATAGGGCGCGCCGAGCCCGACGAAGGCAGGAACGAGGACGACGTTCTGCGCAGGGTCGGCCTCCAGCGCCATGCGCCCGGCGGAGGCGGCGTCGGGTATGACGCGCAGCGCGTCGCGCAGCCACTGCACCGCCGCGCCCGCGATGAAGATCGAGCCTTCGAGCGCGTATGTGCGCCTGCCCTCGAGCTGATAGGCGATGGTGGAGAGCAGCCGGTGGCGGGAGGCGATCGCCTTCGCCCCGGTGTTGCGCACGGCAAAGCAGCCCGTGCCGTAGGTGGACTTGATCATGCCCGGCTTGAAGCACGCCTGCCCGATGGTCGCCGCCTGCTGGTCGCCGGCCATGCCGCGGATGGGAATGGGGGCGCCGAGCAGCTCCGGCTCCGTGGCGCCGAACTCGGCCGCATTGTCGCGCACCTCCGGCAGCAGCGCGCGCGGAACGCCGAAGAGCTCAAGCAGCGCATCGTCCCATTGCCCGGTGTGGATATCGAGCAGACAGGTGCGCGAGGCATTGGTCGCGTCGGTCGCATGCACGCGCCCGCCGCTCAGGCGCCACAGCAGGAAGGAGTCCACCGTGCCGAAGGCAAGCTCGCCGCGCTCCGCGCGGGCGCGCGCACCGGGAACGTGATCGAGGATCCAGGCAATCTTGGTTGCGGAGAAATAGGGATCGAGGCGCAGGCCGGTCTTGGCCATGACCGTCGCCTCGTGCCCTGCCGCCGCAAGCCGGTGGCAGGCGTCCGCGGTACGCCGGTCCTGCCACACGATGGCGTTGTGGATCGGGCGCCCTGTGGCCCGCTCCCAGACGATGCTCGTCTCGCGCTGGTTGGAGATGCCGATGGCGACGATGTCGGCTGGCTTCGCCCCGGCTTTCACGAGCGCGCCGCGCGCGGTTTGAAGCGTCGTGCGCCAGATGTCCTCCGGGTCGTGCTCGACCCAGCCCGAGGCCGGGTAATGCTGGGGGAACTCCTCCTGCGCGAGCGCGGCCAAGCGGAGCTCCTCATCGAACAGCAGGGCGCGCGAGGAGGTCGTGCCCTGGTCTATGGCCAGAATATAGCGCCCCATGCCGCCTCTCCCTCGCTCGCCCCAATCGAGCCATTCTGTCCATCGACAGATAGGCCGCGCCTTAGTAGCAAGCCCGCATCCCCATTCCCACCGGAGCCCGGACCTCTCCACATGAGCGCACCCGCCGAGACCGAAGTGCCCGCGCGCGCCTCCTTCCTGGAGGGCCTGCTCGTCTACCTGCGGCCGGGCGTGCTCATCGTCATGCTTTTGGGGTTCTCCTCCGGGCTGCCGCTCGCGCTCTCGGGCGAGACGCTGCGGGTTTGGATGGCGGACCGCGGCGTCGATCTCGGCACGATCGGCCTTTTGTCGCTCGCCGGGGTGCCCTACACGCTCAAATTCATCTGGGCGCCCGTCGTCGACGCCTGGCAGGTACCCTACCTGCGGCGGCTCGGACGCCGCCGCAGCTGGCTCGTCGCGTCGCAGCTCGCTCTGATGGCCGCGATCCTATTCTTGGGGACGCGCGACCCCATCTCGTCGCCGTGGATGATCGGGTTGGCGGCGCTGCTCGTCGCCTTCGCCTCGGCAACGCAGGACATCGTCGTCGACGCCTTTCGCGTGCAGAGCCTGCCGACGGACGAGCAGGCGGCCGGCATGGCGAGCTACGTCGCCGCCTACCGCATTGGCATGCTGGCGTCGGGCGCCGGCGTGATCGGCCTGTCGGGATGGCTCGAGCTGCAGGGCCTGAGCAAGGAGGCCGTGTGGCCCATCGCCTACGCCGTCGCCGCCGTGCTGGTGCTGGTCGGGCTTGGCGCGACGCTGATGGCGCGCGAGCCGAACAGCGCGGCCGAGCACGACCCGACCGCGGGTCACGGTGCCTTGATGCGCCTCTATGAGACGGCAAGAGATTCATTCGCGGAGTTCCTGACCCGCGACGCCGCCCTCGCCATCCTCGCCTTCGTCGTGCTCTACAAGCTCTGCGATGCGCTCGCCGGCGCCATGACGGCGCCCTATGTCCTCTCCCTCGGCTACAGCAAGGTGCAGTACGCGGCCATCGTGAAGGGCGTCGGACTCACGGCGCTGCTGTTCGGTGGCTTCGCCGGCGGGGCGGTCGCGCGCGCATTGCCGCTGGCGACCGCACTGCTCGCGGGTGCGATCCTGCAGTCGATCTCGATCCTCGCCTTCGTCTGGCTCGGCTGGCAGGACGTCAGCATGCCGGCGCTGACCGTCGCCATCGTGACGGAGAACTTCGCAACCGCCATCGGCACGGTGATCTTCGTCGCCTACCTGTCGGCTTTGTGCCGCAATCCGCTGCACACGGCGACGCAGTACGCGCTTCTGACCGCGCTCGCCTCCACCGGGCGCACGATGTTTGCCTCCGGCACCGGCTATGCGGCGAAGGCGCTCGGCTGGCCCGCGTTCTTTCTCGCTTGCGTGCTCACCGTGCTGCCGGCGCTGGCCTTGCTCCTGTGGCTGCAGAAGCGGGGCCACTTCCGCGCCCTCGAGACGCCGCCCCAAGACGCCGCTGGTAGCGCCTAATCGGCGTGGCCCGACACCTCGTTGGCGGGGTCGGACTGGAGCTGGCCGTAGTTCTCGATGCCGATGGCCTTCAGGAGATCCAGCTGCGTCTCGAGGAAATCGATGTGGCCCTCCTCGTCCTTCAAGAGGTGCTCGAACAGGTCCATAGACACGTAGTCTTTGTGGTTGCGGCAGAGCTCGCGCGCCTTGGTGTAGGACTCCTGCGCGATGTACTCGCCTTTGAGATCGCATTCGAGAACCTCTTTCAGGTTCTCGCCGATCATCAAGGGCGCGATCTCCTGCATCTTGGGGAAGCCCTCGAGGAAGATGATGCGGGTGATGAGCTTGTCCGCGTGGTTCATCTCCTCGATCGATTCCGCGCGCTCCTTCTTGGCGAGCCTGGTGAAGCCCCAGTTCTCGAGCCGCCGGTAGTGCAGCCAGTATTGATTCACGGCGCCGAGCTCGAGCTTCAGCGCGTAATTCAATGCCTCGATGACCTCTTTATTCCCTTTCATGGCTGCCCTCCGTGCCTGGCGGAAATCACGCTAAGTATCGCTGAGCTGAACGGCGGGGCGTTTGACTCAGGAGCGAACGCCTCGATGCGAGGCGGCGCGTCGATAGCGCATTGAGACTGAGTGCTATGCCACCGCAGAAATTGCGGCGCAACCGCTCAGGCGACCTTGAGGCCGCGATCCTTGGCGTCGGCAACGGGGGCCGTTGCGGGGGCCGTGCTGGGTGCCAAGGGGCGCAGACGCGCGCGGGCCGCGGAGAACTCGAGCAGCTTGCTGCGCGCGGTTGCGCAAACGTCGGGACAAATCAGACCCTTCCGCTCCAGCTCTTCGACCTTGTTGTAAATCGTCTCCACCGCGAGCGGGGCGCAGCCGCAGCAGTTCATGCGCTTCTTCAAGTGACGATAGACGACACCTGGGGTCGGAATTGGCGCTTTGGGCTGGCCGAGAATTTCGACGAGCGCATCCTCGATGTCGCGGTCGGAGATCATGGTGCAGGAGCAAACGATCATGATGCGCTCCGCACGGAGTGCATGCACGGCGATGCCGTTCTCTCGCAGATCGTTCCGACGTGCTTCATGCTAGGCCACTCGTGCGGGGCCACCCCTCGAACCGCCGCGGTCCTCAATATGGAATGTCGGGGTCAAGTTTTGAAGGGTTCGGGCCGGGTGTCAAGCGACGGCGCGCCGCACCGGCCTGCAAAATAAGCCGAATTTGGCCGCCGGGGATCAGCGGGCAACAGCCTGCTGCGGGCCGCGCCGGCCCCGGAGCGAGGGGGCCCCTCGTAGGGTGGACTTGCCCGAGCGGCCTGCAGGGCCTGCGTCCGCAAAGGCCTGGCTTCCCTCGGCCATGTCCGCCAGCGTGTGCTGGTCGAGCACGCTGATGAAGGCCTCGAGCGCGTCGTCGACGATCTGGTTAAGCCCCGACCCGCCGGCGCTCTCCTTGCCGTCGGAGGCGGGGAACTCGATGGCGCGCACGACGTCGCCGATGCGGATCTTGGCCGCCGGACGCGCCAGCCGGACGCCGCCGTGGCGCCCGCGGACGGAGGCTAGAAAGCCCGCCTTGGCCAAGAGATGCACGATTTTGAAGGCGTTCTGCTGGGTGATCTCGAGCCGGCGCGAGATGTCGGCGACCTTGATCAGCCGGTCGCCGGACTTGGCGCAGTCGATGAGGATGCGGACAGCGTGGCTCGTAGATTTGTTGAGGCGCATAGGGGTTGGGCCTGGTCCTGGCGGTGCGTTAGGGCGGCTCGGCCGACTTTGGCAATCCTCTCGCCCTTAATCCAGCAAATTCCCCGGGGGCAGCGGCCTTTGGCCCCTGCGGGCCCTCCCGAGCTGGGCGGTAGCAAGCCCCGGCACGTGGCGGACACGAGCCGGCCGGGGGTCTGCAAGCCATTGTTCCCCATGATTTTTTCTAGGCGACAAGATTCTTTGCGGCTGTTTCAGCCGGAACAGCGCCGCGGCGTCCCTCCCGCCATGATGAGCCTCAAGGAAAACGCAAGGGCCTTGGGGCCCACCGGATGGAGGAAGACATGAACAAGCCGCTGATCGCTCTCGCCACCGCCGCCGTCGCCATCGCCGCCACCGTCAGCCAGGCCGAGGCCGGCTTCCGCATCGGCATCGGCTTTGGCCTCCCCATCGGAGTGGGCGCGTTCCACAACTACGGATCCTATGAAGCGCCCCGCCGCATCTATCGCGAGCGAGTGCAGGAGCGCGCGCCCGTCCGTGCCCACAAGGTGCAGAAGGAAGAGGTCGCAAAAGTCGACGACGACAAATCGGTTGCCCAGAACGAGAACTCCTCGATCGCGGTTGCGGCCGCCACTGTCGCCACCACCGAGAACTCCTCGATCACGGTGGCCTCGGTGGACGAGGCCAAGAAGGTCGAGCCGGTGAAGATCACCGAGACCCAGAAGACGACCGACGCCGCCAAGGTCATCGAGCCGGTCAAGACCGAGACGAAGAAGAGCGAGCCTGCCGTCGCCCAGAAGCTCGACTGCAAGAAGTTCTTCCCCTCGGTCGGGCTCACGCTCACCGTTCCCTGCGAGTGACCGCAAGGGCCCTCGCACCCGCCTCCAGCTCTCCTCGGTCCCGATCATGCGATCGGGACCGAGTGCGTTTCGCGCCAGTGGCAATCGTGACTTTCGGGATCCGAGAGCCGAGACCAGGAGACGCGCCGTTCTGTTTCACCCGGAACAGCGTCCACTCGGTCCCGTGCGCATGATGGCGCCAGTTGAGTGCCGATTGAGTGGTGGCGCAAAGGGCGCCCCGCCAGAGCGGCCAGAAGGAGAAGACGACGATGAACAAGTCCCTGCTCGCGATCGCAACGGCGACCTGCGCGCTCGCGACTCTCACCAGCTCTGCCGCGGAAGCCGGCTTCAAGATCCATTTCGGCTTTGGTGGCTTCGGTGGGTTCCACCATCACCACCACTACTTCGTGCCCAGATACGTGGTGCGCCCCGTGGAGCCGAAGGTTTACGTGGCCCGCAAGCCCAAGCCGGTCGTCCAGGACGAGCCGGTGACGGTTGCTGCCGTGCACAATGAGAATTCGTCGATCGCGATCGCTTTGGCCGACGTTGCCGACAGCCAGCCCGCAGATTCAACCGGGAAAAACATCGTAAAGACGGATAAGACTGCGGATGCGGCCAAGCAGCCGGCAAAGGTCGCCGATGCGGCGGTCGATTCCGGGGCGCCGCCGAAGAAGCTCGACTGCAAGAAGTTCTTCCCGGCCGTGGGCCTCACGCTCACGACGCCTTGCGAGTAAAGCTGGCCTGGGCGAAGAGAATGCCCTGGTTGGCTACTTTGCAGGTTCCATGACACTCTCTCGATCCCAGCCGAATTTTCTGGGATCGAGAGCTGCGACACGACACTGTTGAAGCCAGAGCTCCGAAGGGATCGAGGAACAAGCGATGGAGGCACAGCCTGCAGACCCCAGTGCCCTGTTGGCGGCTGAAGCGGCCCAGGGCAAGCCGAAGATCGTGCGGATGGCGGGCAAGCTCGCCTACCGCAACCTCTTCCATGATCGGCTGAGCCTGGTCGTCACGCTCACCGGCATCGTGTTCTCGGTCGTGCTCGTCGCGGTGCAGTGCGGTCTCTACATCGGCTCCGAGACCATGATTGCCGCCATGCTCGACAACTCGAAGGGCGATCTTTGGATCGTGCCGTTCGGCACCAAGAGCTTCGACGATCCCTCGTTTCTGATCGGGCACGAGAAGTATGCTGCCTTGTCGACACCCGGCATCAAGAGCGCAGAGGATCTCGTCGTCGGCTTTGCCGGCTGGAAGAAGCCCAAGGGCGGCACCACCGCGGTGCTGCTCATCGGGTCCGACCAGCAGAACGGCAGCTTGAAGCCGTGGAACATCAGGCAGGGCAGCATCGGCCAGCTCGCCGAGCCGTTCGCGGTCGCCGCCGATGACACGTATTTCGCCGACCTCGGCATCGAGAAGCTGGGCGACATCGCCGAGATCAACAACACGCGCGTCCGCGTCGGCGCCGTCACGCACGGAATCCGCTCGTTCACTACGCTGCCCTACGTGTTCACCTCGCTGCAGCGGGCGCGGCAGCTGCTGGATGCCGCCAATACGCAGGCGAGCTACACGCTCGTGCGGCTGTCTCCCGACGCCAAGCTGGAATCGGTTCGCGCCGATCTCAACGACCGCCTCAAGGACCGCGAGATCCTCACCCAGCGCGAGTTCCGCAACCGCAGCGTCGACTACTGGCTGTTCCAGACGGGCGCCGGCTCGGCCCTCATCGCCGGCGCCGCGCTCGGCATGATCGTCGGCGTCGTCATCGTCGCGCAAACGCTCTACTCGAGCACCAAGGACCACTTGAACGAGTTCGCGACCTTGCGCGCGCTCGGCGCCTCTGCCGGCTACATTCACAAGGTGATCCTGATCCAGGCGATCATGAGCGCCTTCATCGGCTACGGCATCGGCCTGGCGTTGAGCTTGATCATCATCCAGGCGACGAAGGACACCACGCTCCTCATCATCATGACACCGGGCCTCGCCTTGCTTCTGTTCTTGCTGACGCTTGGCATGTGCATCATCGCCGCGATAAGCGCGATCTTTAAGGTGACGCGCATCGATCCTGCAGGAGTCTTCAGCCGATGAAAGAGCGAGAGCCAAACCGCAAGACGCTTCTCGAGGCGAAGAACATCGTCAAGGTGTTCGGCGCGGGGCCCTACCAGGTGAAGCCCTTGAAGGGCGTCAACCTCAAGCTCTACGCGGGCGAGTTGACGCTGCTCATGGGACCCTCGGGCAGCGGCAAGACCACGCTGCTGTCGATCCTCGGCTGCATCCTGTCGCCGACCGAGGGCGAGCTCGTCGTGGCCGGCAACTCGACCGCGGGTCTCGATGCGGAAGGCCTCGCCAAGATCCGGCGGCGGCACGTGGGCTTCGTGTTCCAGGGCTACAACCTGTTCCCCACCATGACGGCGAGCGAGAACGTGATGCTCGCGCTCGACGTGCGCGCCGCCCCCGTCGTCGACCCGCCCAAGCATGCGGTGGCGGCGCTAACCGCCGTCGGCCTCGCGCACCGCGCCAACGCCTTCCCGTCGAAGCTCAGCGGCGGCGAGAAGCAGCGTACCGCGATCGCGCGCGCGCTCGCCGGGCGCCCCAGCGTCATCCTCGCGGACGAGCCGACGGCCGCGCTCGACGCGGAGAACGGGCGCGCGGTGATGGCGCTTTTGTCGGAGGTCGCCAAGGATCCCAACCGCGCGGTGCTCGCGGTCACCCACGATCATCGCACGATCCCCTACGCCGACCGCATCATCCGCATCGAGGACGGCGTCATCTCAAGCGAGGAGCGCCCGAAAAGGGACGGCAAGCCGCCCGCGGTGCACGACGAGGAGCATCATCACGAGCCGCAACCCGTCGCCCCGGCGGCGGTCACCTCCGAACCTCCAACCCTTCAACCCACCGGCAGCGATAAGTCCCTTCGCGGCCGCTTTAGGATAAGACGCCATGCTTAGAACCATCGCAATCATCGTCGCTCTCGTCGCGGCGGCTCTCGGCGGCTACATGCTGAGCGAGGGGATTTACGGCAGCGGCAGCACCACCGCCACGTCGACCACCACGGCGTCGACCGCCAAGAGCGACCTGCCGTGGGCCGTGGCGGCGCCGGGCCGCGTGGAGCCCGGCTCCGGCGAGTTCCGCCTCGGCGCGGCCATCCTCGGCCAGGTCGCCGATGTGCCGGTCAAGGTCAACGACACGGTGGAGGAGGGCGAGCTTCTGGTGCGCCTCGACGACGAGGAGGCGCGCGCACGTCTTGCCTCGGCGGAAGCGCAAGAGGGCCTGAGCCGCCGCGAGCGCGATGCGCAGCCGGCGACCGCCGGCCGCGAGGACGTGACCAAGGGCGAGGACGGCGTCTATTCGTCCGAGCGCGAGGTGACGGGTGCCCGCTTCGAGCTCGACGCCGCGCTCGCCGGCAAGCGCAGGGGCGAGGTGACCGATCAGCAGCTCGCGGACGCGCGCAAGCGGCTCGCCAAGGCGCAGGAACGCGTCGAGCGCGAGCGTCTCGCCTATGCGCAGGCGCAGGCCAAGTCCAATCTCCCGACCCCCAACCGCTTCGAGTCGGCGTTGACCGCGGCGCGTGCCAACGTGGCGCTCGCGGGCACGCTTCTCGACAAGACACGCATCCGCGCGCCGCACGCTGGCACCCTGCTCGAGGTCAACGCCAAGAAGGGCGAGATCGTGCAGCCCTCACCCGATCAGGTGCTGGCCGTGCTCGGCGACATGTCGGTCGTGCGCGTCAAGGCCGAGGTCGATGATGGCGACGTGGCCAAGCTGCGCGTGGGGCAGAAGGCGTTCGTGCGCTCGATCAACTACCCCAACAAGGACTTCGAAGGCACGGTGACGGCGCTGGCGCCGTCCATGGCCACTCCGCGCATCACCTCGCGCGGTCCGCGCCGGCCCTCCGACATCGAGGTGCTCGAGATGACGATCGATCTCAACGACCGCGAGAGCTTGCTCAAGCCGGGCATGCGCGTCGACGCCTTCGTCAAGCCCTAGGCGCTCAAGCCCCAGGCGCAGAGACACCAAGACGTGCGAGCAGCCGCTCGCACGTCTTTTTCGTCTCATCGGGCCACGCCGCGGTCTTGGAGGCCACGAGGTTCGCTTCCGAGCGCAGGATGATGCCGTCCTCCAGCACCTTGAGGCCGTTCGCGGCGAGCGTGGCCCCCGTCGTCGTGATGTCGACGATGATATCGGCGGTGCCGGCCGCCGGCGTGCCCTCGGTGGCCCCCAGGCTCTCGACGATCCGATAGTCAGCGAGGCCGCGCGCGGAGAAGAAGCGGCGCGTGATGTTCACGTACTTGGTGGCCACGCGAATGGGGCGCCCATGCACGCGCCGGAACGCCACGGCGGCACTCGCGATATCGGCCACCTCGCTGACGTCGATCCAGCACTTCGGCACCGCCACGATGACGTCGGCGCGGCCGAATCCTAGCGGCTTTAGAAAGGTCACCCGCGCGGCCGCGTTGGCGATGTTCTCGCGCACGAGGTCCTCGCCGGTGACGCCCAGGTGCGCGTGCCCGCGGTTGAGCTCGGCGACGATTTCCGACGCCGACACGAAGGCGACCTCGACGCCGGCGAAATCCTCGATCTCGCCGCGATAGCCGCGGTCGTGACCGACCTTGCGCAGCTTTAGGCCGGCGCTCGCGAGAAACTCGGCCGTCTGCTCCATGAGCCGGCCCTTGGAGGGTACGGCAAAGACGAGCGCGCTCATGCGTTGCCTCCGATGACCGCCAGCAACCGCTCGGTGTGGATGGCGCCGCCGACCGCGGGCACGTCGTGCGGCGCGCCCACCGCGCGCAAGAGCCCGTCGTAGCGGCCGCCGCCGGCAACCGGGCTCGCGGCGCTGAGCGAAAGCGCCAGCACCTCGAACACGAAGCCGCTGTAATAGGCGACGTTGCGCCCGAACTCGCCCGAGAACGGCACCTCCGACAAGTCGACGCCGCCGTCCTCGAGAAGCGCGCCGCGGCGCTCGAATGCCGCGATGGCGGCCGCGAACCTCCCCTGCGGCTTCTCGGTCAGCGCGCGCAGCCGAGCGGGCGCCTGATCCGCGTAGGCCTTGACCTCGAGATAGCCTTCGATCGTGGCCGCCGTCGCTTGTTTCAGCGGTTTCGCCTTGGCGTCGGCCGCGAGCCCCAGCATGCCGTCGGTGATCTCGGTGAGCGAGCGTACCCCGAACAGCTCGATGCCGCCCTTGTCGAGCTCCTCGGCGACGAGGCTCTCGGCACGGACGGGATCCTCGGGGTCGAGCGCCTCGATGAGCGCGCGCGGCAAATTCGCGGACGAGCGCGCAGGGTTGGTGGTCAGACGCCGCAACTCCGCGCGGAAGGCGTCCGGGCGCCAGTACTGATGACGCAGACGCCGGCGCCAGCGCTCCGGCATCTCGGCGGCTTCGAGCAGCGCCGCAAACAGACCCAGATCGCCCATGCGCAGCTTGCAGCTGCGCAGCCCGGCCTTCCGCAGCGCCGTGAGCACGAGCATCAGCGTGCGCGCGTCGGCATCTTCCCGGTCAGTCCCGCCGAAAGCCTCGATGCCGGCTTGGCGGAACTCGCGCGGGTGCGCAGCGTCGGCGCCCGCGGGCTGGAAGCGGAACGCCGGGCCGTTGTAGCAGTAGTGCGCGGTCGCATCGGCCTGCGGATGGCGCTCGAGGTAGAGGCGGCAGGTCGGCACCGTGAGGTCCGGGCGCAGGCACAATTCCTCGCCGTTGAGGTCGGAGAAGACGTAGGTGCGCCCGCGCAGCGCCTCGCCCAGCACGTCGAGGAACACGCCAGCCGGCTGGATGATGGGCGGGGAGACCGCCTCGTGCCCGCCCGCAATGAACACGGCAAGCAGCGTGCGCGCCTGGTCGGCGAGGGCCTCGAAGTTTGCCGGTGGCGGGGGAGACATGGTCGTCATCTCACGGTTAAGGCACGCCTTTTGGAACAGCTATGGCGATCCTGCAAGACCGTTGCGGCGCTGCACCGCCCGAAAACGCCTTACGCATTTGACTGCGGCGCCCGATGCCTTAGTCACGCTAAGAAAGTATGGTGGAAGACGCGCTCGACCTTGCAGGCGTCACAGTTAATTCTGGCATTCCTTGGGGGGCCGATCATGAACCGCAAACTCGTCGCCGCGAGCTTGAGCGTTGTGGTGCTGGCCGCGGTAGCCGGCACCGTGCTTGCCGCCAATCCGGCCGCACCCACCACGCCCCCGGCACCCGCTGCGACGAAACCTCCAGCGGCCCCATCGCCCGCGGCAGCGCAAGTTCCGGCTCCGGCTGCTCCCGCACCAGCCCCGGCTCCCGCGCCGGCCCCTGCCGCCGCGCAGCCGCCTCTGCCCCCCGACGTGATACCCGAGGTGTGGCCCATGCCGGTCGAGGACTTCCTCGCCGGGAATTATCTGGAGCGCGCGGACGTGGTGCTGACGCGGCGCAACTGGGACTTCGCGTCCTGGGCGATCCGCTGGGCAACGCATTCGCGGTTCTCGCATGCCGCCATGATCTTCACCGGCCCGCAGTTCGAGTCCGGCTACAGCAACACCTTCGTCATCGAGTCCGGCACCAAAGGCGTCGATCTGACGAACTTGCGCGACTACATCGCGGACAAGAGCGCCTTCCTCGCCATCAAGCGCTTCAAGAAGGACTGGTTCGACGAGACCAAGCAGGCGCGCGTGCGCGGGCTGCTGCTCGACAAGATCAAGTCCTCCTACAATTACTGGGCCATAGTGCACATCGTGCGCAATTTGTGGTTCGGCGTGCAGCAGAGCGTGCAGGGCGAGCAGCAAGCGCGCCACCGTTTTCGCGAGCAGGAGGGAACCCCGCCCAACGAGTTCATCTGCTCGGGGCTGGTGCAGATCGGGTTCGTGGAAGCCGTGCTCGAGTACATCAAGGCGGGCCAGCTTCCGCCCTCCACCATCAACGACGTCGTGTTCGAGCCGGAGGCGGCGAGCCGGCTTCCGGATAAGGCCGACTGGGGCTATCTCGATCCGGAATCCTCGAAGACGACGGCGGTCCTATTCCGCAAGCAGAACTATGAGGCCCTGCAGTGGGTGACGCCCGAGGATCTCGCCACCAGCGACAAGCTCGAGTGGCTCTATTTCATCAAGGACGGCCTCGTCTATAAGGTGTCGTCCTACGACGAGGTGAAGAAGCTTTCGGGCGACTGAGGCGACGGCGGCGTGCGCGGCTAGTCCGCGGCCCTAGGGCCGCGCGCTCAAGGATGAATGTCGAGCGGCTCAGGCGCCTTCTCGGGCTTTGCCGGCGGGGCCGCATCCGAGGTCTTCTCTTGCACCGGCTTGGCGGCGACCGGCGGCGGCAGATCGAGATCGCGCTGCAGCACTTGGCCGGGCTTGCCGGTGCACCCGGCGAGACAGACGACGTCGTCGCTGCCCCCGGCGGCAAACTGACCCTTCCCTTTGCCTTTGTCCTCGGGTCCGGCGGCGCTCGGCTGAAACTCGGCCGCGCGCCCCTTCACCGGCCGCGGCAGCAGCTCAACGATTTTGCTTTTCGGCCCGTTGCAGCCGGCGACGCACAAGACCACGAACTGGTCGGGGTGGGCCTCGAGGAATGGCTTCACGCGCGGGTTGGAGGCCGCCATGCCGCCGCGGTAGTTGTCGAGATCGGGAGCGTCCTGGCCGTTGACGACGACGGCGTCCTCGGCCTGCACGGCCGGAATGCGCCACAGGACGATGCCGCCGGCAGCCACTATGGCGCCGGCAAACAGCGATGCCGAGATCCACTTGCGCGGAGTACGCACGTACACAACTACCGCGATCCCCGTTGCCGGGGCTCGTCCTTCGACCGATCGCGGGAGTGTCGCAAGCGGGGGTAAAGGATTCCCTTCCCCGGCAGGGGGCCTATCCGGTTGGCAAGCCGGTATTAATTCTTCACGAAGCGCCAGTAGTCGCCACGGTCGGTCGAGACCTTCTTGAGGTTCGAGAGCCGCAAATCGGGCGGGCGCAGGCCGTTGAGGATGAGCTTGCCGATGTCCTGCAGGAGCTTGTTGTTCTCCGCATATCCCGAGTGGTTGATCGCGAAGGCATCCGTGCTCGCTTCCGTCACATCGATCGAATCGATGCCTGGGAGCACCAGCGGGCCGGAGGTTGGCACGTCGCCGGCGCGATAGTTGCCCCAGAAGTTGCGCGAGATGAGCAGGGCGCGGTCGTTCCCGGAAGCGTAAAGCGTCACGCCCTTGGCGAAGCCTTTGATCGCCTGCGCGAGGTTGGTGAAGTTGTCGGCGTCGACGTCGGGCGCGGCGAGGATCACCTGATTGATGGCGACGCCTTCGGGCGCGGCCGATTTCATGTCGCGCAGCACGTCCATCAAGGGCTGGTTGCCCATGCTGTGGGCGATGACGCTCACCGACTTCGCGCCCGTCTCCTTGACCACCATCTCGAGGAACTGGCGCAGGTAGGGCTCGGAGGCCTGCGCGCTCTCGCGGTCGTAGGTGTAGCTCGCCACCGCGCCCCCCGAGGGCCAGCTATAGAGGAAGGCGGCGCCATCGAACTCGAGGTCGTAGGCGATCTGCGCCGTGCGGTAGAGCGCGTTGTCGAAGGACGTGTTGTAGCCGTGCACGAACACGAGCGCGTGGTCCTTGAACCGCTGCGACGGTTTCAGCCGCGCTTTCACCAGCGCCAGGAGCTGCTCCTTGGTGAGCGCCTTGATCTCCTTGATGGTGAAGTGCTGCTTGGGGTCCTCCTTTTGCTCGTAGATGGTCACGTCGAAGTAGGGGATTTTCACCGCCCACGGCCGCTCGACCTGTGGGACTTGGTGCACCTTGGGGACCGTCACCAGCGCCTGGCCGAGCTGCAGACGGCGGCCGCGGTCCGATCCGAACACGAGGCGTTGCGCGTTGGGCTCGACCGCGCGATCGGTGCCGTAGAACACGGGCACCACGTCCCAATCCTTTTGCTCCTCGGGCGCAGCGGCGGCCGCAGGAGACGATGACGCCCCCGGCACGGGCGGGGCACCGCCACCGCCGGACTTCTTCGCTAGAATGTCAGGTGCTGCTTCCGATGCCGCGCCTGGCAGTGGCGCCGTGGTTACGGCGGCTGGCGGCGCTGAAGGAGCCGGCGGCGCGGCGCGGGCGGTTGCCTTCATGCGGGGTTGAATTGCCCGTTCCGTGGACTCCTTGCTCTTTGCGGCCTCTTCCTCGGCGCGCTTGGCCTGCTGCTCGGCTTCGGCTTGCGCCTTGGCCGCCGCCTCGGCGGCTTCCGCCTGAGCCTTCTCGCTGGCCTCCGCCGGTGCGGAGGCCTGCGGCGCTGTAGCCGGCGCCGGCGCGCCCGCAGGCGCAGGCTCCGGCAGAACCGGCGGCGCCATGGTGGTGACGGGCGGCGATGGGGGTGCGGCGGGAATAGCGGGCGTTGGCCCCATAGTGCCGGATGGCGGCGGGGAGGAGGGTGCCTCAGTCGGTGCAGCCGCCGGCATGGGGGGTGGAGCCGGCGGCGGGGGCGTCGCCATCACTCCCTTCAGCTGGCCCAGCGGATTCTGCGGCAGGACGTCTTGCTCGGGAGCGCGTTCCTCAGCCTGTTGCGGAGGGGGGGCACCTTGACCGCTCGCGTCGGCGGGCGGCGCGGAGGCAGCCGGAGCCTCGGCGGGTGCCGGCTCCGCCGGAGCCTCGGGGGGCGCCTGCGCTGTTGGGGCTTCGGCGGGCGCTGCAGAGGCGGCGGGAGGCGCTGCTTCCTCCTTGTCGGACACGCGCCCGGCTACCGGCTTTTCACTCCCGTCCTTTGCTTGCGCCGGCTGCCCTTCGGCCCCCTTGGGCTTCGCCGCGACCTGAGCGCCGGCGCGCAGATCGGCCGCGCGCTTTGAAAGCGGCGCGGCATCCGCCGTGCGCCCCTGCTTCACATAGAGGCTGCCGAGATTGTCGAGGGCTTGCGCCAGCTCGTTGTTGTCGGGCTTCTTCGCCTTCTCGTGGATGGTGATCGCGCGTTTGAGCAGGGGCTCGGCCTCGGCAAACTTGTTTTGCGCGGTGTAGAGATCGGCAAGCGTCGTGAGTGCCGCCGCCGTCTGCGGATCGTTGGGGCCGTAGCGCCTCTCGGTCAGCTTGACGAGGCGCTGCTGGGCCACCGCCGCCTCGGCGTACTTGCCGGCTTGGCGCAGCTGATCGACCTCCTTCTTCAGGGCGTCGAGCTCGGCCTGACCTGCCTTGGCCGCGCGCTTCTGGCGCGCGCGGGCGGCATCCTCGGCCTCGCCGTAGCTCTGCCACGGGGGCCAGCGCTCTTGCGCCCGGGCCGCATCGGCCGCAAACATGGCTAGCAATGCCGCGAGCGCCAAAAAGGCGGCGGGTCTCGTCTGTTGACGCCTCAACATTCGTGTCCTCACCCAAATGCCCATGTCGAGCCTGCCGCTAATCTGTGGCTACGTCAGGGCTTCCCCGTGGTTATCCGCTGTACGTTGGCGGGCCCCCGGCTGCCAGGCAAGGCGCACATTGCCCGCCCGATCGCCGCGCTCATTGCCAGGGCGCTATGGCAGCCCAATGACGCACTTGCCCAAGCGAATCTTCTCCGCTTATCACGGGCTTGCTGATGAAGGACCGTGCATGCAGAGGCCCGCGGCCAACCTGAGCCTTGAAGACTACGCCGCCGGCGTGCGCGCGGGCGACCGGGCGATGCTGGCGCGCGCCATCACGCTTGTGGAAAGCACCAAGCCCGCGCACGCCCTCGCCCAGCGGCTCTTGCAGGCGTTGTTGCCCTCCCCGGCGACGGCGCTCCGCCTCGGGGTCACCGGCGTGCCGGGGGTGGGCAAATCGACCACCATCGACCAGCTCGGCATGAACCTCATCGCCGCCGGCCACCGCGTGGCGGTGCTCGCCGTCGACCCCACCTCCAAGCGCACGGGCGGCTCCATCCTCGGCGACAAGACGCGCATGAGCCGGCTCGCGCAGGAGCCGCGCGCCTTCATCCGCCCCTCGCCCACGTCCGGCACGCTCGGCGGCGTCACGCGCAAGACGCGCGAGACCATGGCGCTGTGTGAGGCGGCCGGCTTCGATGTGATCATCGTGGAGACGGTCGGCGTCGGCCAGTCGGAGGTGGCGGTCGCCGATATGGTCGACTTCTTTCTGGTGCTGCTGCTTGCCGGCGGCGGCGACGACCTGCAGGGCATCAAGAAGGGCATCATCGAGATCGCCGACATGATCGCCATCAACAAGGCCGACGGCGACAATATCCTGCGGGCGGAGCGGGCCGCCGCGGAGTACCGCGCCGCGCTGCAGATCCTGACGCCGCAGTCCGCCACCTGGTCGCCGCCGGTGATCACCATTTCTGGCCGCGACAACGCCGGGGTCGATAAGCTGTGGGATAAGATCACCGATCACCGCCAGAGGATGACGGCGACGGGTGAGCTCGCTCTGCGCCGTCAGCGCCAAGCGGTGGCGTGGATGCACGACATGCTGAGCGATCGCGTGATGGCGAGCCTCAAGTCGAACCCGCGCGTGGCACGTCGGCTGCCGGAGCTCGAAGCGGAGGTGCGCGAGGGCCGGCTGGTGCCGACGCTCGCGGTCGAGGAGATCCTGGAGACGATCGGCATTGCGTTGCACTGACGAGACGAGGACATCGGCCAGCGATGCGCACGGCGGCATGCGCCGCGTCATCCTGCTCACCGGGTTCGGCCCCTTCCCCGGCGTGCCGGACAATGCCACCGCGCGGCTCGTTCCGCGTCTTGCCAAAGCCGCGCGCGAGCTCTTCCCCGCTTACGACGTCGTCGCCGAGATCCTGCCGGCCGAGTGGACGGCCGCCCCCCGGAAGCTTGCGGACCTGCTCGCGCGTCCCGGACCGGTGCTGGCGCTGCATTTTGGTGTTTCAAAGCACGCCGAAGGATTCCGCATCGAGCTCGTCGGCCGCAACCACTGCAAGGTGACGGCGGACGCCGCTGGGTATTTGCCCCCGGGAGAATGCGTCATCGACGGCGCCCCCGCCGAGCTTGCGTCGACGCTGCCCGCCGATCGTATCGTCGAGCGGCTCGCCCGGCTCGGTGTGCCCGCCCGCACCTCCAGCGATGCCGGCAGCTTCCTCTGCAACGCGCTCCTTTACCATTCACTCGCGGCGGCCGAGACCCTCAAGGAGCCGCCACTTGTGGGTTTTGTGCACCTTCCCGTCGAGCTCCCGGAGCGAAATCCGCACCCGGGCTGCCGCCTCGACATGCGTGGCGCCATGGCCGGCGGGCTCGAGATCGTCGCCGAATGCCTCAAGGTGATCGGCTGAGGGCCCGGTAAAGGCCGGTTAACCGGCTCTGGCCTCAGACTTGCTTCGCAATTGGCCGAAGCAGAGCTCTGAGGATCCATGCCGATCGACCGCCGTAGCATCCTGTCCGCCGGCCTCGGTGCCGGCATCGGCGTTGGCTTATCGGGTGCGGCAGCCGCGGCCAATGCCGGCCCGCGGCCGGACCGCGACCGTCTCGCCGCCGCGCAGGTGCCACCGCCTGCCGAGCTTGGCTTGAAGCCCGGCGCGGCACAGGACCAATCCGTGGCCCTGCAGGCCGCCATCGACGCCGCCGCCAGCCGCGGCGCGCCGCTGCTGCTCCCGCCCGGCCGCTTCCGCGTGGGGAAGCTCGATCTCCGCCCGGGCACGCGGATGGTCGGCACGGCGCGCGCAACCATCCTCGAGTTCATCGGCGGCGCGGCCTTCCTTGCTGGCGAAGGCGACGGCATCGCACTCGAAAGCCTCGTGCTCGACGGCGCTTACCAGACGCTCGACATCGGCCAGACGACCGGGCTCGTCAGCTTGAGGAAGAGCCGCGGCATTTCCTTGCGCGATCTCGAGGTCACGCGCAGCATCGCCAACGGGTTCACGCTCGAAGGCTGCGCCGGCATCATCAGCGATTGCACGGTGACGGGCGCGTTGATGGCCGGCATCCATAGCCTCGACGCGACGGGGCTCGAGATCCTGCACAACCATGTCGCCGACTGCGCCAACAACGGCATCCAGGTCTGGCGCTCCGAGCCGGGCGAGGACGGCAGCGTGGTTGCAGGCAACCGCATCGAGCGCATCCGCGCCGACGGCGGGGGCACCGGCCAGAACGGAAACGGCATCAACGCGTTCCGCGCCGGCGGCGTTCTGGTCTGCGGCAACCGCGTCAGCGACTGCGCCTACTCCGCCGTCCGCGGCAACTCCTCCTCCGACATCCAGATCATCGCCAACTCTTGCACGCGCCTCGGCGAGGTCGCGCTTTACGCGGAGTTCGCTTTCCAGGGCGCACTCATCGCCAACAATCTCGTCGACACCGCCGCAACCGGCATCTCGGTGACGAACTTCAACGAGGGCGGCCGGCTCGCGGTGGTGCAGGGCAACGTCTTGCGCAATCTCTTCCGCCGCGAGCAGGAGCCCGAGGACAAGCGCGGCGAGGGCATCGCGGTGGAAGCGGACGCGGCCGTCACCGGAAACGTCATCGAAGGCGCCCCGACTGCAGGCCTCGTCATCGGCTCGGGCGCCTATATCCGCGAGGTCGTGGCGACCGGCAACCTCATCCGCAAGGCGCGCGTCGGCATCCTCGTCTCCTCCGAAGCGGACTTGGGTGCCTGCCTCCTCGCCAACAACCTGATCTCGGGTGCAAGCGACGGAAACATCAGATCGGCGGGCGGTGCGGGCAGACCCATGGGGCCCGACCTTGTCGGGGCACAGTCCGCCGGCAAGCGCCTCACGCTCTCCGGCAACCTCGCCGTTTAGCGGTCACGCCTTGAGCTTCTGCAGCGCCGCCTCGAAGGCCGCGGCGGAGCGGATGGCGCCGACCTCCACGCCCCACCAGGTCTTGATTTCGCCGTAGGGCATGAGCCCGCGCGCGGCCGGGTAGAGCCGCTCTACCAGCGCCATCGCCGCGCCGGCGGACGCGCGCTTGCCGCCATCGTCGATCTTCAAAGCAAAACCGAGGCCCAAGGCCGGGAACGCGCCGCAATAGACGCCCTCCGCGCCCGTCTTCATGAACACCAGGCTGGGGAGGGCGCGCATGACGACGGTGTCGGCCCGTCCGCGTCCCGCGACCAACTCGGGGTTTTCCCAGCAGGCTTTGAGGATGCGCTCCACCGCCTGCCGGCGCTTGGCCGCCAATCCCTCACCGGTGCCGAGCCGCGCGAACGTGCGCGCCAGCACCGACAAAGGCATCGCCCAATTGGGCACCGAGCAGCCGTCGGTGCCGCGCACCTCCACTCCAAGCTCGGTACCCGACACCTCCTCGAGCACGCGGTGAACGCGCTTTTGCACGTTGTGGCCCGGCTGCCAGTACTCGGCCGCCGGCTCGCCGAGGTGCACGGCGGTCGCGAGCATGCCGGCGTGCTTGCCTGAGCAGTTGTTGTGGAGCTGTGTCGGCGCTTGGCCGCTAGCGATGAGCGCGTTGGCAGCGGAGGTGCCGAGCGGCGCGTGGGCCCCGCAGTGCAGGGCCGACGGGGTAAGGCCCGCGCGCTCGAGCATGGAGGCGGCAAGACTAGCGTGGCGCTCGGTGCCGGCATGCGAGCCGCAGGCGAGCGCGATCTCGGCGGCGCCGAAGCCGAAGCGATCGGCGGCGCCTGTCTCGATCAGCGGCAGCGCCTGCAGCGCCTTTATCGCCGAGCGGGGATAGACGGGGGAGGAGACATCGCCAAGCGCCAATGCCAGCGCACCGGACGGCGCGGCGACGGCGACCGACCCGCGGTGCCAGCTCTCGACGAGAGGACCGCGCGTCACTTCGATGAGAACGGGGTTCGCCATGGCCTCGCGCGGTAAGGTTGAGCGCGCGGCCAGTCTCGGGCGAGCCGCAGCCGCGATCAAGCCGAATATGGCGTCAGCGCTGGCGCGGATTGCCGAAGAATGAGGCGGAGCTCAGTTGCCCTTGGCCGCGCACTGGGTGAGCGCAGCCTCGCGCTTCTGCGCGCTCGCCTTCGAGACATCAGGGCCGACGGAAGCGCACCAGGCCGCGTGCGCGCCCTTGTCGCCCGACCACTCGGCGCCGGCAAAGCCGCATTTCAGCTTGAGGTTCCGCTGCTGCTGCTCGAGCGCGGTCTTCACGTACCAGTCGCAATTGGCAGAAGCCGCGGTCGCAGACAGCGCGAGGGCGCCAAGCGTCACCAGCCCCGGCAACAGGCCACGCAGCCGAATGATCGTCATTGCAGTCACCTCGCGACTCACCTTAACCGCAACGCTAGCGGCGCAGGCATGAACCCCATCTGAATGCCGATTGCGGCAGGGATTCGCCCCTCCAGCCGAAGCCGGCCCCCAGGGGTGGTCATACACCGCGAAGGCCACAAGGGCGAGCCTTTAGGCGCCTGCCGGCCCCGTTTTTGTCCGTTTTTCGGCCGCTTGCACCTGTGACCCCGGGAACAGCGCTCTCGCCGCTCTTCCTCCATTCTCCCCTCAACGAACGGCGCAAGCCGGACCGTCGAGCAAGGAGAGTGTCGTGCACGGCCGCATCACCAAGTTCAACGAAGAGATCGGCTTCGGCGTGATCGAGGCCGACGACGGCGGCAAGTACCGCTTCGCCAAGAGCGAGATCAAGAACCTCAACGGCCACATCGTTGGCCACACCGTCGACTTCCTGCTGGCCGCACGCCGCGGGAAGGAAATCTTTCTCATGACCGGCACGCCCTGGACCGCCTTCGGCGGCAACGGCACCTAACCGCGAGGACGAGCACCAATGAACTGGAATCTGACAGACGTTCCGGCGATTGCCCCGAGCGACCTCGCGGGTGCCATGCAGGCGCTGATCGCTGACGGCCGTGGCCTCGTTCTTTTGCGCGGGCTTGAGGATGCCGATCTCGACACGGTACAGGCCGCGCTGAAGCGCCGCTTCCATGCCGACCCGCAGACCGCGCTCGCCGCGTTTGTCCGCTTCCGCCACCTCGCCGAGGTGTTCTCGGCGCGCCGGTTGAAGGAGCTGATGCTCGAGCGGGGCTACGCGCTGATCGCGCCGGCGATCGCCATCGCCGCCTCCCTGCGCCTCAATGCCAACCGCGGCTTCAACCCGCAGAAGTTCCTGCTCGCCCTGCAGGAGACGATGACCGACAACGTGGTGCCGATCGTCACCCCCCGCGAGAAGACGGTGCCCGACAGCGAGCTGCTCGCCGCCTGATCCGGAAAGGACGCCCCAACGGGCGCCCTTTTTTACCCCCACTACCCTCGGGAGTACGCGCGAGCGTGCGCTTGCATTATGGTGTGAGGCCTCGCGTCCCGGAACCTCGCGCCATGCACTCCAAAGCTCCCAAGCCCGGCGTCCCGGCGGTCGGCATCTTCGCCGACCTCGATGCGTCCGAGCGCGCGCTGCTGGCCGCGGAGGCGGTGACGCGCACGCTAAAGCGCGGGGACGTGTTGGTGCGGCAGGGCGATTCGGCCGACGACCTCTACATCGTGCTCACCGGCCGCTTCGCCGTCACCAAGGAGGGACGCCGCGACCCTATCGCCGAGATCGGCCCCGAGCAGCCCATCGGCGAGATCGCGTTCTTAACCGGGGGCACGCGCACGGCGACCGTCACTGCCATGCGCGACAGCGTCGTGCTGCGCTTGGGCCGCGACGACTTCGATCGGCTGACCGCCAAGTGTCCGAGCATCTGGCGCACGCTCACCAGCACGCTGTCGCAGCGGCTGGCGGCGGCAACGATAGGTTCGGAGCCGCACGCCAACGATCCGCGGCCGCGCACGATCACCATCATCCGCGCGGGCGAGGCGCCGGTGCCGCCCGAGTTCATCAAGCAGTTCACCGATGTCTTCGCCGCCGCCTCGAAGACCTTCGTCATCGATGCGCGCACGGCCGAGCAGTTCCTGCCCAAAGGCGTCGCGCTCGACAGCCCCGCGGCAACCCAGCTCTTCAACGAGCTCGAGAGCAAGTACGACTACGTGATCTTCATCGCCGACCCGGACCTCACGCCGTGGTCGCAGAAGGCGATCCGGCACGCGGACTTGGTTTTGGGCATCGGCGTGCATGCGGCAAATCCCAATCCCAACCGGCTGGAGCAGCACGTGGCCGAGTTCGTGCTTCCGGAGGCGCGCCGGCTCGTACTCCTGCACCCCCACCACACGCCGATCACGGGTACCGCACGCTGGCTGCGCTGGCGCTCGGTCGCCATGCATCACCACGTGGCGCTGGACACCCCGAAGGACGTCCAGCGGCTGTTCCGCTTCATCAATGGCAGCGCGCTCGGGCTCGTCGCCTGCGGCGGGGGTGCGCTGTGCGCCGCGCACGTCGGTCTTTACAAGGCGCTGATCGAATCCGGCCTCGAATTCGACATGATGGGAGGCACCTCGGCTGGCGCCGCCATGGTCGGCGCATTCGCCATGGAGAAGCACCCCGACGACGTCGACGTCGGCACGCACGACATCTTCATCACCAACCGCGCAATGCAGCGCTACACGCTGCCGCGCTACAGCCTGCTCGATCACCACAACTATGACGAGCACCTCGGCCGCTATTTCCGCGGGGTCAACATCGAGGACCTGTGGATCCCGTACTTCGCGGTCTCGACCAACCTTTCGCGCTACGAGCTGCACCGCCACGACCGCGGCGATCTCTTCCAGGCGATCCGCGCCTCGGGCTCGATCCCCGTGCTGTTACCCCCGGTTTACACTCCGAAGGGAGAAATGCTGGTCGATGGCTGCCTGCTCGACAACGTGCCGATCCGCACCATGCACGAGCTGAAGCGCGGCCCCAACGTCGTCGTCTCCTTTCACATCCCCGAGCTGCAGCGCTTCGACGTGGAGTACGCCAAGCTCCCCTCGCGCGCGGAGCTCGTGCGCATGACGCTCAATCCGTTCGCGCAGAAACGGCTCCCTAATGCGCCGGGACTGACGACGGTGCTGATGCGCTCGCTGATGGCCAACCGCCAGGATTTCAACCGCCAGCTCAAGCCCAACGATCTGCTGATGGTGCCGCCCATCCCGCCCAATACGGGAATTCTCGACTGGCACCGGCACACCGAGCTCGTGCGCCACGCCTACTGGTGGGGGCTCGAGGAGGTGGGGCGGCTGCGCAAGGCGAAGCATCCGCTCGTCTGAGCGATCGCGTGCCCCTCGCGAGCGCTCGCATTTCGCGCCGAGGCAAGCGCGGCCTCTAAGGCGCGTCTCAGAGGTTGATGCTGTTCGAGAAGGCGTTGATGATCACGGCGCCGAGCGCGATGAGCCCGATGCCGAGGATCGCCGGCGCATCGAGTGCCTGCTTGAACATGATCCACGACAGCGCGCAGATCAGCACGATGCCGCAGCCCGACCATAGCGCGTAGGCGACCCCGATCGGGATCGTGCGCAACGTAAGCGTCAAAAAGAAGAAGGCGCACGCGTAGCCCAAGGCGACGACGAGGGACGGGACAGGGCGGGTGAACTCGTCGGAGGCCTTGAGGGCCGAGGTGGCGATGACCTCGCTGACGATGGCGAGTGACAGATAGAGGTAGGGCATTGCGGTCCTTAATTGCGCTTGCCGCGCGCTTGCTTGGCGCCTTCGGCCGGAGGCGCGGCCCGACAATCCCATTGATTCGTTGCAGTTTTTTCGCAATCGCCTGCGACAAGTTG
>DATIZL010000019.1:0-25884 GCA_035517115.1 Hyphomicrobium sp. | reverse complement strand
CGTTGAACGACAAGGCGCAGGCGTGGAAGCACATCGTGAAGATCGGGCGCACGCACACGCAGGATGCGACGCCCTTGACGCTGGGGCAGGAGTTCTCCGGCTACGTGCAGCAGGTGGAGAACGGCATCAAGCGTATCGAGGCGACGCTGCCCTCGCTCATGGAGCTCGCGCAGGGCGGCACCGCAGTCGGCACCGGGCTCAACGCGCCCAAAGGCTTCGACAAGATGGTGGCCGAGCGCATCGCCGCCATCACGCATCTGCCGTTCAAGAGCGCGCCCAACAAGTTCGAGGCGCTGGCGGCGCACGATGCCATGGTCATGAGCCACGGCGCCATCACCACGACCGCGGTGGCGCTGTTCAAGATCGCCAACGACATTCGCTTGCTCGGCTCCGGCCCGCGCTCAGGGTTGGGCGAGCTCGCGCTGCCCGAGAACGAGCCCGGCTCCTCGATCATGCCCGGTAAGGTGAACCCGACCCAGTGCGAGGCACTGACGCAGGTCTGCGTGCAGATCTTCGGCAACAACTCGGCGATCGTGTTCGCCGGCAGTCAGGGCCACTTCGAGCTCAACGTCTATAACCCGGTGATGGGCTACAACTTCCTGCAGTCGGTGCGGCTAATGGCGGACGCGGCGCGCTCCTTCACCGACAACTGCGTCGTCGGCATGGAGCCGCGTGCGGACAACATCAAGGCGGGGCTCGAGCGCTCACTTATGCTCGTCACTGCGCTCGCGCCTAAGATCGGCTACGACAAGGCGGCCGCCATCGCCAAGGCTGCGCACAAGAAGGGCACCACCCTGCGCGAGGAGGCGGTCGGCGGCGGCTACGTGACAGAGAAGGAGTTCGACGCAATCGTCGATCCGAAGAAGATGCTGGGACCGGAGTAGGCGCGTGGGCGAGATCATCAATCTGCGCCGCGCGCGCAAGGCCAGGGCGCGAGCCGAGGCGCAGGCGACGGCGGCGGAGAACCGCTTGAAGCACGGGCGCTCGAAATCCGAGCGCGAGAAGGCGGAGCGGACGCAGTCGCTCGAGGAGCGTCATCTCGATGCGCACCGGCGCTCGGGGCTCGACGACGAGACTTAAGGCATGCCGCGCCCGGTCAAACGCTCCTTCACCATTGCCGGCCACCGCACCTCGATCTCGATCGAGGCGCCGTTCTGGGAGGCGCTGCGGCAGGCGGCGGAGGCGGAGCGCACCACGGTCGCGGCGCTTGTCGCCGCCATCGACAAGGAGCGCGGGACCTCGGGGCTATCGAGCGCGGTGCGCGTTTGGGTGCTCGATTATTTTCGCAATCCCCGCGCGGGGCGCCGAGTGTCATACTAAGGTGCGTTAGCTAATGCGAGCCGCTCCGTCGCGCTAGTTAGGGCCCTGCAAGGCGCGCAAGACCTGCTCCCCCGCCGGCACCTGGCGTGGGAGCCGCCGCGCCCGGCTGGCGTCCTGCGCCTCCGCAGTCGGGGCGCCGGGCGGTAGCTGGCCGGTCGCCGTCCCGGCCCCTTGCGGCAGCACTTGCGCCTCCTGGCCCGGGACCGTCTGACCGGGGATATCGGGCAGCACGTCGGCGGCGCCGCTGTCCTGACGCTGCGGCGCCTCGGGGACGGCGTTCGCGGCGGGGACGCCGGGCGCAGCGGACTGCTGGGGTTGCTGGGGAGGCGCACCGGGTTGCGTCTGCTGCGGCGTGGCCTGCTGGCGTACGCCGCCGTTGGCGGGCGGCCCCGCCGGTGGCACTGGGGCCGGCCGCAAGACCGTTTGCGGCGCTCCCGGCGGCACGGGGGCGGGGCGGAAGATCGGCTGCGGCGCTCCGGGCGGCAGCAGCTGCGCCGGCATCACGGCCGGACGCGCGGCCTGGTCGCCGGCGAGCGCGCGGCGGCGCTCCTCGTCCTGGCGCGCACGCTCGGCGTCGAGTTTGTGCAGGCGCTCGAGCTGATCGGCGTCGAGCTCCATGCGGCGGATGGCGAGCTCGCGCTCGAGCTGATCGGTGCTCATGCGCGGCTCGAGCGACCAGGCGTCCTTGAGCGGGCCGACGTAGACGACGGTGAGGGGGGGCAGCGCACCCTTGCGCGGCTTGTCCGGCTGCTCGACGTCGGGCGCCTTCGGCTGCACGACCCACTGGCTGTCGACCACGAGCGAGGCAAGGTCGATGGTCGTCTCCACCCTGGTGGAGCCGGCGTCCGACTGCAGCTCGAACGGCTCGAGCTTGGCCGCGCCGTCGGCGATGGCGATGGCAATCTTGCGCGGGCCTACGGCGACGGCGCTCGCCGCCATCTGCTCGCGCAGCGCGGCCAGCAGCGACTCGCCGCTGGCGCCCGCCGCACCGGTGAGCACGGCCTCCGACGTCATCACGACGGCGAGGGGCGTCGGCACGCGCGCCGTTACGTCGCCGAGCGTGAGCTCGCCCTTGCCGAGGGCGACCGCAGTGAGCCCCCCGGGCGTGGCACCTGCCCCGGAGAACTCCAGCGCGAGCGCGGCAGTGTCGTCCTTTGCGGCGCCGGCTGCAGCCGCAGCCGAAAGGCGCATGCCGTTGATGCGAACGTCGCCGGCGAGCTTGGCTCCGCCCGGCGCACGCTCGAGCGCCGCCGTCGCTAAGAGGTCCCCGCCCACGGCCTTGCCCTCAAGCTTCGTCAGCGCAATCTTACCCGGCGCGAGCGCCACCTCGGCCCGCGCATTCCTGATGCCCATGCCGGGTGCCAGCGTGAGCGTGCCGAAGGTGACGCCGAGCTTCCCTTCGACGCCGTCGAGCGCCGCGAAGTCGAACTGAGATTCCGGCCAGATGGATTTGCCGGCCGTGAGCGGCTCCAGCGCCGGTGCGGCAGGCGGGACGGGCGCACCCGGTGCGGCTGCGAGTGCGGGGGCCGCGCCGGCGACCCTGTTGTCGAGCGCGATGCCGAGCAGGCCCGGGAGCGAGGCCTCGTCGACCTCGAGCTGCGCGGTGACGATGGGCGTGCCGCTTTCGGGGTAGGCGAGCGCGATGGTGCCGTCGACCTTGCTGCCGCCGATCGTGAGCTTATAGGGCTTGACCTCGATGGCGCCGGACGCGGACGCCACTTTGAGCGAGCCGACGGCGCGCGCGCCGCGCAGCGCCCCACCGGAGCCGAGCCCGGCGATGGCCAAGGCGTCGCCAAGATCGCGCGCGGACACGCGCACCTCGCCGTCGAACGTGGCGGCGCTGTCGGGCGGCAGGGCGACGTTGCCGTCGTAGCCGAAGAATAGGCCCGCGGTTTTGATCGATGCGCTGGCAAGTAGGCCGTCGCCCGGCTTTCCGACCGCCTTCACGAAGATCTCGCCTGGACGCGGCGGTTGCGCCCCTACAGGGGATGCGCGTGCGGCGAGGCTGTCGAACGCTTGCACCACGTCGGTCGCCTGTAGCGTGAGCTCGATGTCCGCGCCGGCACCGCGCCATTTGGCGAGACCACCGTCGAGACGGGCGGCGCCTGTCAACCGGCCGCCTACGGTCTCGCCGTCGGCAAGGATGTCGGCTGCGCCCGGCGCCCGCACACCAAGCTCGATGCCGCCCGCAAGCCGCGCTGGTGCAAGTGCCGCGTAGCGCGTCACCTTTTCGGACGCGCCCTCCGGCAGCTCGGCTAAGTGTACGAACGAGGTGAAGGCATCTTTGTTGGGAACGGCCAGCGTCCAGCGCAAGGCTCCGTGCGGCTGCGCCCTCACGTCGGCGACATCGCCGTCGAGCTCGAGCTCCAGCCCGTCGTCGGTCGCGAGCTTGCATCTGCGCATCAACAGACGTCCCTTCTCGACGCCGAAGTCGAGGTCGACGTTGCGCACCGGCTGCTGTTGGGTCTTGAGCTCGGCGGTGCGCAGCCGCAGGGACAAATCGGTCTTGGCAAGGTCGAGCCAAGGTTGCGGCGCGGCGGATGCGCCGTCCTTCTTAGTCGTCTCGGGCTCGGCCCCGACTAGCATGCCCTTGAGGTAGCCGACCGCGGTGGGCCAGAACTGGCTCGCGTCGATCTGCTCACCCTCGATGCCGACGGCAATCTGCGTGCGCTCGCCCCACCCGTAGTGCACCGTGCCCGTGAGCGGCGTTCCGCCGATCTCGCCTCCCGCATCGGTCAAATCGACCGCCTTGTCACTCAAAGCGAGTCGGCCCTGCAGCGAGAACGGCCCGTCGCTGCGCACGAGATCGGCGGCGGTTCCGTCCTGCGTGACCCAGGTCAGGAACCGCGGCAGGCTGGTGCCGCGCAGGGCAAGATCACCCTGGAACGTGCGGACGTTGGCGACATCGGCGATTGTACCATCGAGCGTGAGCTTGGCCCCGCCCGGCAGGCCAGCGCGCAAATCCTTGAGCAGCAAGGCGCCGTTGCTGCGCACGGCCTCGAGGCGGATGGCGCTGACGGCCTCGCCCCCGAGATTGGCCTGGTCGACGTCGAAGCGCACTTTCGTCTCGGCCTGCGCCGGCAACGAATCCATGACAGCACCGACGAAGCTCTCCACGGTGTCGAGCGGGCGCTTGCCGCCAGCGGCCCCGGCGATGCGGTCGAGATCGAGCCAGCGCGAGGCGAGGTTGAGCTCCACGTTGAGCGCGTCCGACCAGGTGGCTTCCGCGCTGCCGGTGATGAGCTGCGGCTGCCCCAACCGCTCGAACGAGAGGGTTATGCCGTCGAGCTTCAAGCCTTTGGCGTCGCCGGCGAGCGCCGCTTTGAAGTCGATGCCGGCCTTTTCAGCCTTGGCGGGCGTGGTCGTGCCGTCGGCCGCAGGCGCCGCCGCGTCGGCCAGCGCGCTGTCGAGCTCGAACTTGGCGGTCATCTCGCCCTCGAGCCGCGGACGCCCCTTGAGGTCGAGGAGGCGCCCGTCGACGGAATAGGTGTTGGCGCGCTCGGCGCGGACGATCGACTTGAAGCGGATGGCACCTTCGGGGTCGATGGCACCGGTCGCCACGCGGAACTCGCGCTGAGCCCCCTGCCAAGCCGCCGTGCCCTTGAATGAGAACGGGCCGTCGATCGAGTCGGCCTTGAACTCACCGTTGAGTCCGTCAAGCTCCGCGAACGCGGTGCCCTTGGGTCCCTGCAGGGCCACCAGGCCGTCCTTGATGCGCACCGACTGCAGCGAGATGTCGGCCGGCACGAACGGCAGCGTACCGGGTGCAATGCTGAGCGTGCGCCAGTTGCCGCCGCCGTCGGCGTCAAGCGAAAGGCGCAAAATGGGATGTTTGAGCTCGACCTCGTTGGCCTCGAGGATGCCCTTGAGCAGCGGCGGCACCGAGAGCTTCATGGTGAAGCTGTCAGCGCGGAAGAAGGGCTCACCGGTCGTCGAGGAGGGGTCGGCGATGCGCAGCTTGTCGAAGCGTACGTAGGGCGCGGGCAAGAGGCGCACGTTCACGTCGCCGCCGACGCGCACCTCGCGCCCGAGGATGCGAGTCGCCTCCTCCTCGAACACGCCGCGATAGCCGTTCCAATCGATGAAATACGGCACCGCGAACAGCGCGGCGAGCGCGAGCGTAATCAGGGCGGCGATGTACAGAAGCCCGTTGCTCATCGACCTTTTCGAGGGCCGGATTGGCGGCCGGCCCCGCTCTATCAAAATTGCAGAGCTGGAGCCAAGGCGGCGCCGTCTCTGACGTAGTCCCTCTCGCTTGTTCCTACGACCATGTGGCGGGAGGGACCCGAGACACCTGCCACCAAATCAACGCTGGTTCACTCTAGCTTATTCGCCGTCCCCTGTCTGGTTTGCGACCCTCGATCAGAAGCGCCTCCGCGCTCAAGAAAAGTGACGTAGTTGCGGGAATTGCGCGAGGCGCGGGGCGACCGCCGCGGCCACAATTCCCATATCTGGTGTGGGCGAGGGACGCCCAGCGGTTGCCGCAAGAGTGCTCTTGATATAGTTGCGAACTATGGCGCAAAACGGAAAACATTTGGCGAACGCGACGGACGCGTCCGACGATCCTCCGTTCGACTTGCCGGAGGCTTCGCCCGCGGCCGAGAGCTCGCGCGAGCCGAGAGCATCTGTGTCCTCGCGCGCCCTGCAGGGCTCTGCGACGCCGCCTTATCTTTCAGGGCTCAATCCCGAGCAGCGGCAGGCGGTGGAGGCGCTCGAAGGGCCCGTGCTGGTGCTCGCGGGCGCCGGAACCGGCAAGACGCGCGTCTTAACCACGCGCATCGCGCACATTCTTGCCAGCCGCAAGGCCTACCCGAGCCAGGTCCTCGCCGTCACCTTCACCAACAAGGCCGCGCGCGAGATGAAAGAGCGCGTCGGCGACCTCGTCGGCGGCATCGTCGAGGGCATGCCCTGGCTCGGCACGTTCCACTCCATCGGAGTGAAGATCCTGCGCCGGCATGCCGAGCTCGTCGGGCTGAAATCCGGGTTCACCATCCTCGACACCGACGACCAGGTCCGGCTCATGAAGCAGGTGATCGAGGCGGCGGGTCTCGACAAGGACCGCTGGCCGGCGCGCCAGCTCGCGGCCCTCATCGACGGCTGGAAGAACCGCGGGCTCACGCCCGATAAGGTCCCTGCGGGCGAGGCGTTCGGGTTTGCCGCAGGGAAGGGCGCACAGCTCTACGGCGCCTATCAACGGCGCCTCAAAGAGCTCAACGCCTGCGACTTCGGCGACCTCTTGCTCGAGAACCTGCGGCTGTTCCTCGAGCACCCCGACGTGCTCGCCGACTACCAGCGCCGCTTCCGCTACATGCTGGTCGACGAGTATCAGGACACCAATATCGCCCAGTACTTGTGGCTCAAGCTGCTGGCGCAGGGCTCGCCCAACCTCTGCTGTGTCGGCGATGACGACCAATCGATCTACGGCTGGCGCGGCGCCGAGGTCGACAACATCCTGCGTTTCGAGAAGGATTTTCCCGGCGCTCGCGTCATCCGGCTCGAGCGCAACTACCGCTCGACGGGCCATATCCTCGCCGCCGCCTCGGGCCTCATCGCCGAGAACAAGGGACGGCTCGGCAAGACGCTCTTCACCGACGGACATCTCGGCGCCAAGGTCACGGTGATGGCCGTGTGGGACGACGAGGAGGAGGCGCGCTCCATCGGCGACGACATCGAGCGCATGCAGAAGGATGGGCAGCACTTGAACGAGGTCGCGATCTTGGTGCGCGCGTCGTTCCAGATGCGCGCCTTCGAAGACCGCTTCATCACCATGGGACTGCCCTACCGCGTGATCGGCGGCCCGCGCTTCTATGAGCGCCAGGAGATCAAGGACGCCATCGCCTACCTCGAGATCACGGCGAACCCGGCCAACGACTTGAAGTTCGAGCGCATTGTCAACGTGCCGAAGCGCGGCTTGGGCGACACCTCGTTGAAGCGCCTGCACGAGCTGGCGCGCGCCCGCGAGATCCCGCTCTATCAGGCGGCGCAGATGATTATCGAGACCGAGGAGCTGCCGGGCAAGGCGCGCCATTCGCTGGCGGGCCTAGTCGCGAGCTTCGAGCGCTGGCGCGGCCAGGTCGGTCACATGCGCCATACCGAGCTCGCGGAGCTCATCCTCGATGAGTCCGGCTACACGGCCATGTGGCAGGCGGACAAGAGCCCGCAGGCGCAGTCGCGGCTGGAAAACCTCAAAGAGCTCGTGCGCTTCATGCACGAGTTCGACTCACTCGAGGGCTTCCTCGAGCACGTGAGCCTCGTGATGGACGCCGACCAGGCGGGCGACGGCGAGCGCGTCTCGCTGATGACGCTGCACGCGGCCAAGGGCCTCGAGTTCGAGGTCGTTTTCCTGCCCGGCTGGGAGGAGGGGCTCTTCCCGCACCAGCGCTCGCTGGATGAGAGCGGGCAGGCGGGGCTCGAGGAGGAGCGGCGCCTCGCCTACGTGGGGCTGACGCGAGCCAAGCGCATCGCCAAAGTGTCGTTTGCGCAGAACCGCCGCAACCGCGGGCTCTACCAATCGGCGCTGCCGTCCCGCTTCGTCGACCAGCTGCCCGAGGCGCACGTCGAGGTGCTGGAGGCCAAGATGCCGTTCGGCGGGGCCTATCAGAACTTCGCCGGTCCGTTCGGACGCAGCCGCTTCGACGATGTCGCGCCCTTCGCGGCGGCCTATGAGACGCCGGGCTGGCAGCGGGCGAAGTCGCGCGCTCAGGAGGAGTGGAGCCCGGCGAAAGCGCGCAAGGCGCGCGGGCCGACGACGATCGAGGGCGAGCTCATCGCGGCCTCGAGCGGCGAGCCAACGTTCCGGCCGGGCGAGCGCGTGTCGCACCAGAAGTTCGGCGCCGGCACCATCGTCGACGTCGACGGCAACAAGCTGACGATCGACTTCGATACGGCGGGGCGCAAGCGCGTGGTCGACAGCTTCGTCGTGCGCGCCTAGGAAGCTCCACCTAAAAACCTGCTAGGATACGCAGGGCTCGACTTTGAACGGAGCGGTCCCATGCTCAAATCCGGGCTTCGGCTTGCGCTCGCGTCGGCCGCCTTCCTGGCGCTCGGCATCACCGCGGCTTTGGCACCGGGCTCAATCCCGCTCGACGAAGTGATGGAGCAGCTCAAAGACAACGGCAAGCTGATCGACGAGATCAATGGCGAGCTCAAGAAGCAGAACATCAATGCGGAGAAGGTGGTCTGCATCGGGCGCCGTTTCGGCAATCAATGGGTGAATCTCGGCGGCGCGCGGGCAATCCCCTACAACTGCACGGTCGGCAGCCGCACGCTCGATATCGACGGCGAGCTGCACCTCTACGACGCGGCCGGCAAGGAGCTCGACATGGAAGCGCCCGACGCACCGGCGCAGGCCACCGAATACAAGCAGCTCAATCTCACGTGGAAATGGAGCTAAAGCCGCCTGCGCGGCTATTGCTCGCGCTTGTCGCGCGTCAACGGCACGAACTGCACCGGCGTTATCTCCCGCTGCGACGTGCTCCCGTCCGCGTTCTTGGTTATGACGAGAAGCTGTTGCGCGAGCTTGCCCACGGGGATGACGAGATGCCCGCCGGGCTTCAGCTGTTCGATTAGCGCCGGCGGCACGTGGTCGGGAGCGGCGGTCACGATAATGGCATCGAAGGGGGCGTGCTCGGGCCAGCCTTTGTACCCGTCGCCGATCTTCGGATGCACGTTGGCGTAGCCGAGGCGTTCGAGCGTCGCAGCCGCGGTGCGCCCCAGAGCATCCACGATCTCGATGGTGTAGACGTCCTTCGCAAGCTCCGCGAGCACGGCGGACTGGTAGCCGCAGCCGGTGCCGATCTCCAGCACCGTGTCGCTGGGCTTGAGATCCAATAGGTCGGTCATGAGCGCGACGATGTAAGGCTGCGAGATGGTCTGGCCGGAGCCGATGGAAAGGGGCCGGTTGCGGTAGGCAGCGCGCCTCTGCAGGACGGGCACGAACTCGTGCCGCGGAACTTTGCCCATGGCCGCGAGCACGCGCGCGCCGATCTCGCCCGGGCCGCTCCCGCCCCCCACAAGCCGCGACAGCGCGACGATGTCGTCGACCATCTGCCGCCGCTCGTCGGTGCGATCGTCCTCGGCCATGGCTGCTGCGCCTAAAAGCAGGATCAACAGCGAAAATCGTACCGCCGCCACGCCTACCAATTCCTCAATGCGCCGCAACAAGCGGCGACGAACAATGACGGTTGCCCGCCATGTGCCAAGGCGACGATAGAAGCTTGGGCGGCTTCAGGCCGCCACGCGCTTGGAGGTGATGAGATCCCAAGCGACGTTGATCCGCCGGATGCGCTCCTCGCGTGCACGGCGATCCTCCTCGTCGCGGGCGTGATCGGGATGCCAGCTCATGCGCAGCGCATCGACGATCTTCTTCACCACATCCTCGCTCACATCCGCGTTGACGCCGAGGACATCGTAGGCCTCGCTCACCGTGCTGGGAAGGGCGGCCGGCGACCGCCCCCCGGAAAGGCTTGCGGCGGCGCTCTCCGCGATGCGGCGGATGCGCTCGAGCTCGCGTACGAGGGCGCGGTAGTGCGGGCCCGTATTCGCGGGCGGCACGCCCTCGCGCGCGCCGGCCTCGACGTTGCTCAGACGCTGGCGCAAGTGTCTCAGCTCGGATTGCAGCACATCGCGCAGCGGTCCGGCGCCTTTGAGCTGCGCAACTGCCGCCTCGGTCTGAACGAAGAACGCGCCGACCGCGGCCCCGGCGTCGGTGAGGTTTTGGGTGGAGGACGCGCGGCGCGCCGCACGCTCGGAGGCGTCGCGCCGGAAAGCGCGGGCGAGACGCGGAGCGGAGGCGAGGGCGCGCGCCGGCCACAGCCGGGAGGCGCGCAAGTGCACCGCGCCGGCCGCCGTCATGAGACCCAAGGCGACGAGGAAAACCATCCACGCCGCCGGATGGCCCGCGGTCTTCGCCGGTGGCGGCGCGCCGCCATTGTAGTCGCGCTCGTCGCGGACGACCGTGACCCAGTCATCGCCCGCCATGGCTGCGCCGTGCGGGCCGCCGTAGATCGCTCCTGCGGAGTCGGCGGCGGCCTGCGGGTCGGCCTTGCTGAGGAGCGTTCCGCCGTGCCGCGGCGCCAGCGCCGCGTCGTCCAACCCGGCATCGAGTCGCGCCTCGTCGAAGCTGTAGCCGGCATCGGCGGAGACGAGCTGTAGCCGTGCGCCGAACTCGCCGATGGGCGCGTAGCCCTCGGGAAGCACGACGTGATCAACGTCGGCGAGGCGGCGGCGCCAGGGAAGGCATTCCTGCATGAACACGACGCGCCGGGCGAGGCGATCGCCGCCTCCCGCGGGGAGCCCCTCGAAGCAACCCGCGTCCGGTCCTTGCGCGGCGCGCGCCGGCAGCATGACGTTGAGGCGTCCATCGTCGACCCAGGCGCGGCTCGCGCCTGTGCGTCCGATGGCGGCCACGACGCGCATCCACGCGACGCCGACCCCGCCGCAGGAGATGACGAAGCGATGCACCATCAAGGTGCGACAGCCGCTCGCCAGCGGCGGCCGGCAGGTGGTGATCGCCTCCTCCTGGCGCGTTCCAATGATGGGGTAGCTTTTGGGGATGGCGGGGGAGAGTCTAATGCGGCCGCCTTCAAGGCCGCAATCGAACGGCATCACCAGGCGTTCGCGGGCTTGCGCGAGGCTGGCCCCGGCCAATGCCAGGCCGGACACAAGCAAAATCCGAACAACGCGACGCACCCGATCCCCCTCGAAGACGTACGCACGTTGCCTTCTGTTAACCCTAAGAGCGGCACGACTGTGGCAGTGCCGGCGTTATGCACGGTTCAAAAACGGCGCGCTCTTGAGCCGGCAACAAGCGCAACGGCTTGCGCGCAACCGGCCCGTCAAAATGCTGCACGATCGCCAACGTAGTCTCGACAACCCGAAGGGTGCGCCCTAGAAGTGCGGACGGCACGCATCTGACTGCAATGGGGACTGCAAAAGGGGGCACTTTACGCACGTGCCGCAGACATTTCGTGGGGACGATCATGCCGGCAGATGCGCAAGACGCCACCGTCAATGCCGGCTTCCCTTCCGGCGCGTCGAGCAAAGAGACGGCCCCCGCAGCTCCCGCTTCAGCAGCTCCCGCCTCCGTCTCCGGCTTCGATCGGGTGAAGCCGGAAAGCCAGCGCGGCCGCGAGCGTTTCATTCCCGTCACGAGATTTGCGCTGCTCGACCGGCTGACGATGGCAAACGCGTGGCCCGGCGGCCAGGCGCAGGAGGCGCGCCGCTTCTTCCGCTATCTCGATCATTGGCGGCGCCAGCAGTACAATGCCGATCTGCACGAGCTCGAGGAAACATACGAGCCGTTCAGCCCCGACAGCGATCTTCTCATGACGCGGGCGTTCACGCCGAACGAGCGCCGCATCATGCAAAAGCGCGTCGTCGAGGGCATGGCGCGCATCCTCGAGCAGGCGAACTACACGCGCATCGACCCGGGCGACGTGGAGCTGATCCTGACGCGCGAGTCCGCCTACGACCTCGACTTGTACGTCGATCTCGACGCCTTCGAGGAGGTGTTGATCTTCTACCGGGGCGCCTCCACCAGGCGTGACCGGCGGCGGCGCTGGCAGAAGTTCTATCTCAAGGAAGAGTTCGACATCCCGATCTTCCAGCGCCTGTTCCTGCTGTTCAAGCTGAAGCCTTTCGACGGGCGCGTGCGCGAAATCATGGCCAAGCAGAAGCTCGGCCGCAAAGAGGCCGAGAAGCTCGTCAAGCGGGCCCGCGCCTCCATGCCGCCGCAGGTCAAGGAAGACAACATCTACATGAAGCTGTTCAAGAACATCCCGAGGACCGACCTCGAGATGGTCTTCCCCAACACCGAGGTGAGGTTCCGCTTCTACGACAAGCTCCGGCTCGGGGCCACGGCCGGCGGCGGGATCGGCGTCGGCGCATTCGGCGCCGCCGGCAAGATCGCGCTGCTCGCGACCAACCCGATCGCAGCCGTCGGCGCCGTGTTCGGCCTCGGCGGCATCGCCTTCCGGCAGGCCGTGAACTTCATGAACCAGAAGCAGCGCTATCTCGTCGTGATGGCGCAGAACCTCTACTTCCACTCGATGGCGGACAACCGCGGCGTGATGCTGAAGCTTGCCGCCCGCGCCGCCGAGGAGGACATCAAGGAGGAGATGCTGCTCTACAGCGTGCTGGCGAAGGAGAAGGCCCGCAAGCAGGATATGCCCGACATCGACGCCGCGATCGAGCAGTATCTCGCAACGAGCTTCGGCGTCGCCGTCGACTTCGACATCCCCGACGCGCTGCGGCGCCTGACCGAGGACGGCATCGTCGCTGAGCAGCCCGACGGCACGCTCGTCACCCTGCCGCCGAAGGAGGCCGCGCTGCATATCGACGCCAAATGGGATCGCTTCCTCGACGAGCTCCCTGAGCCTATCTCGGCCGAGGGCATGGAGTTCGAAGGCAACACCGAAGGCTCGGCGTGAGCACAACCGCTGCCGAGGCGCCGCCTCAGGCGGGCTCCTCGCAATCTTGCAAGCTCTGCGCCGAGATCGCCGACCTTGACCTCGCGCGTGCGCTGGCGAGCGCGCTCGAAGCGTTGGAGAAGCCCGCGCCCGATGCCGTGACCCAGTTCGAGGCGGGGCCGGGCAAATGGCGCGTGGAGGCGTACTTCCCCGGTCACCCGGCGATCGAGCCCCTCGTCGCCGAGCTCGCCATCATCCTGGGCCGCTCACCGCCACCCTTACGGCTTGATAGCATCCCCGATCTCAACTGGGTCGCCATCTCGCAGGCGGCATTGCCGCCGGTCCACGCCGGCCGCTTCACGATCTACGGCACGCACGACCGTGCGCGCGTACCGCGCGGTCCCAACACCATACTCATCGACGCCGGCGAAGCCTTCGGCACCGCGCATCATGCAACGACGCTGGGCTGTCTTCTCGCCATCGACCGGCTGACGCGCCGGCGGCACTTTTCCCGCATTCTCGACCTCGGTTGCGGCTCGGGCATCCTCGCCATCGCCGCAGCGCGCGCACTGACCCGCGCACAGGTGCTGGCGACCGACAAGGATCCGGTCGCGGTCGCCGTCGCCGCGGCCAATGCGCGAGCCAACGGCGTCGAAGACGGCATCGCCTTCGCGTGTGCCAGCGGGCTCACGCACCCCTGGCTGCGTCACGCTGCACCTTTCGACCTCGTCATCGCCAACATCCTCGCCGCTCCGCTCAAGGCGTTCGCCGCGGCCGTGGGGAGGGCCGTGCGCCGGGGCGGCACAGTCATCCTTTCCGGCCTGCTCGAGCCCGAGGCGCGGGCCGTCATCGCGACCTACGCCGGCCACGGATTCGCGCTGCTCGACCATCGCCGCATTGCCGGCTGGTCCACGCTGACGCTGTTCAAGCGTGGCTAACTCAAAGGCGAGAATTGCTCCGCCGCGGCGACCCGCATAAACAAGGCTTATGTTCCAGACCTTCGAAGCCCCCGCACAACGTGGCGCCGCCGCCTCCCGCATCAAGGAGCTGCGCCGGCTCATGGCGCAGGCCAAGCTCGACGCCTACCTCGTGCCGCGTGCAGATGAGCACCAGGGCGAGTACGTGCCGCCCTGCGCCGAGCGTTTGAGATGGCTCACCGGCTTTTCCGGTTCGGCCGGCCTCGCGATCATCGCCAAGAAGACGGCGGTGCTGTTCGTCGACGGGCGCTACACCGTGCAGGCGCGCGCCGAGGTCGATACCGCGGCGATGGAGGTCTCGACGCTGCCGCGCGGCCGTATCGCCGAGTGGCTCGGCGAGCACTTGAGCCGCGGGCAGACGGTCGGCTACGACCCCAGGCTGCACACGGTGGCCGAAGTGGAGCGGCTCGAGTCGGCGCTCAAGGGGAAAGGCATCAAGCTGCGTCCCGTTGCACGCAACCTGGTCGACCGCCTGTGGGGGCGCGAGCGCCCGGCCGCGCCCTCGAGCCCGGTCAGCGTGCACCCCGCGAAGCTCGCGGGGAGGTCGGCGCAGGACAAGATCGCCGACATCCAAGCCAAGCTCAAAGCCGACGGGCAGGACGCCGTCATCCTGACCTTGAGCGATTCGATCGCGTGGGCCTTCAACATCCGCGGGGGGGACATCCCGCACATTCCGGTGGCGCTGGCGTTCGCGGTCGTGCCGCAGGCCGGCAAGCCCGAGCTCTTCATCGCGCGGGAGAGGATCGACAACGCCGCGCGCGCGCATCTCGAGGCATTTGCCAAGCTGAGCGCACCCGAAGCACTTGCGGACCGCCTCAAAGCCCTGCGCAAAAGCAAGAAACGTGTTCGCCTCGATCCCAACACGGCCAGCGCATGGTTCGCGCGCGCGCTCGGCGGAGGCCAGCGCATCAAGCGCGGGCCCGATCCGTGCCTCGTGCTCAAGGCAGCGAAGACGGCGGCCGAGATCAAGGGCGCGCGGGCGGCGCACGTGCGCGATGGCGCCGCCGTCGTGCGCTTTCTCGCCTGGCTCGATGCGCAGGCGCCCGGCGACATCGACGAGATCGAGGCCGTGCGCCGGCTCGAGGGCTTCCGCCGCGCGACCAACCAGCTGCGCGAGATCAGCTTCGATACGATCTCGGGCAGTGGCCCCAACGGCGCCATCGTGCACTATCGCGTCAACGCCGCAACCAATCGCAAGCTCGAACCGGGCGAGCTGTTCCTCATTGACAGCGGCGCGCAGTACCTCGACGGGACCACCGACATCACGCGCACGGTTGCCATCGGCGAGCCGACGGAGGAGATGCGCGAGCGCTTCACGCTCGTGCTCAAGGGCCACATCGCGATTGCCACCGCGCGCTTCCCCGAGGGCACGCGCGGCATCGACCTCGACCCGCTCGCGCGGCGCGCGCTATGGCAGCACGGCCTCGACTACGATCACGGCACCGGGCATGGCGTCGGCAGCTACCTCTCCGTGCACGAGGGGCCGCAGTCGATCTCCAAGGCCGGGATGGCCCCGCTGCAGCCGGGCATGATCTGCTCCAACGAGCCCGGCTACTACAAGGAAGGCGCCTACGGCATCCGTATCGAGAACCTGGTGCTCGTCACCGGGCCGGCCGAGATCGCCGGCGGCGACCGCCCGATGCTGGGCTTCGAGACATTGACGCTGGCCCCCATCGACCAGCGGCTCATCGTCGAGGAGATGCTGAGCACAGACGAGATTGCGTGGCTCAACGCCTATCACGCGCGCGTAGCGGAGACGCTCGCGCCCGACCTCGACGCGGACAGCCGGCGCTGGCTCGCCGCGGCAACGGCGCCCATCTAAACATTTGCCGCCAGCGCCATCCGCGGCTCTTCCGTCTGCAGGCGCTTGCGCACGTCCTCGACCGTGAGCCCGAAGTCGCTGAGCTGATAGCGGTGGCGCCCGTGCTTGTCGCTCGGGTGGCCTTGCAGCCACGCGGTCATGTTCGCCCTCAGCGCCGGATCGGCCGGATAGCCGAAGCGATCGTAGATCGCGAGCGCTTTGCCGACGGGATCGGCGACGAGCTCGTCGTACGTCACGTGCGTGATCTGATCGCGAGGAATCGTCTGCAGCGCAGCGCGCGCGGCCACCTGGGAGCGCTGCGCCATATCAAGCGCGAACTCCGCGACCTGATGGAGGTCGACGTCGTCGGAGGTCATGCTCCAGGTGACCGCGGTGAGGCTGCACAGAGAGGCGATGATCTTCTCGGGGTCGCGGTGCGTATAGACGATGCGCGCATCGGGATAGGTGTCGAGCAGGTAGCGCAGTCCGGACAGATGGTTCGGGCACTTGAGCACCCAGTGCTGGCGCCGGTCGAGCCGCTGCAACACCTGCAGCTGCCGCTTGTGCATGGGGTAGACATCGGCGTGCGCCGCCGGGTTCCACCAGCGCCAATAGCTCGGCAGGTAGCCGAAATCGAACCCCGGCGGCACCAGGAAGTGCGTGCGGAAGAGGTGGTAGCACTCCTCCGGGTCCTCGGCCTCGATGGGGTGGATCTTGTCGAGCTCAGGGCCGACCCACTTCAAGATCGCGAGCGAGCGCTTCGCCTTGGCGAGCCGCCCATCAATGCCGCCCTTGTAGGCCGCCATGTTGCGCGGAAACGGCTGGTAGGCCTCCCAGAAAGGCAGGAAGCGCGCTCCGGAATGCAGCGACAGGAGCCGCTGCAAGAGCGTCGTGCCCGTGCGCGGCAAACCGAGCACGAACAGCGGGCGGTTGATCTCTTCTTTGAGAATCTCCGGATGGCGGGCGATGTAGTCCTCGTACCCGAGCGCGTTGGTGGCGCTGCGCTCGAACTGGCTGCGGATGACGAGGGCGCCGAACAGCGAGGGCTTGAGGTCGTCGTTGAAGGCCTTGGCGCGCGGCGGCAGCGCGTTCAAGAGCGGAGCCGGCCAGTTGTTGCGCTTCCACTTGGCCTCGACGATGCGCTTCAGCTTCTCGGTCTCAACGCGCGGCCACAGGCCGAGGGCACGCACGAGCGGTCCGAGCGAGTTGAGCAGGCGGATAGGCAACGGGGGGCCGAGCCGCACACCCGATGGCAGTCGTTTCCTTTTGAGCAAATTGCCTCCTCCGCTGGGCGCCCCCCTGGGGGAGCTAGCCATCGCCGCCACCTCCCGTCAACCGCAACCACTCCGTCTCGTCGATCACCTTGACTCCGAGCTCGCGCGCCTTGGCGAGCTTGGAGCCTGCGTCGGCGCCAGCGACGACAAAGTCGGTCTTCTTCGACACGGAGCCGGCGACCTTGGCACCGAATCGCTCCGCTTGCGATTTTGCCTCATCGCGCGTGAGTTTTTCGAGCGTGCCGGTGAAGACCACGGTCTTCCCGGCGACGGCGGAGGTGGTCTTGCGCGCTTCGAGCGGTTGCGGAGAGACCTCCCTTAACAGCTCGTTGACCACGTGCACGTTGTGCGGCTCGGCGAAGAAGTCGGCGATCGCCTCGGCCACCACCTCGCCGATCCCCTCGATGGCGTCGAGCTCCCGGTAGGCGTCCGTGTCCTTGCCCTTGGCCGCCTCGAGCATGCCGGCGCGGAAATTGGCGATGGTGCCGTAGAAGCGCGCGAGCAGCCGCGCCGTCGTCTCGCCCACGTGGCGGATGCCGAGCGCGAAGATGAAGCGGTCGAGCGCGATCTTACGCCGGGCTTCGATGGCGGCGAAGAGCTTGCCCGCCGACTGCGGCCCCCAGCCTTCGCGCTCCTCGAGCTTCGCCGCGGCTTTGCGGTCGCGGGCCTCGAGCGTGAAGATGTCCTCCGGCGACTGGATCAGCTTGTCGTCGAAGAAGGCCTCGATGTGTTTCTCGCCCAGCCCCTCGATGTCGAAAGCGTTGCGGGAGACGAAATGTTTCAGGCGCTCGACCCGCTGCGCGGCGCAGATGAGGCCGCCCGTACAGCGGCGAACCACGTCGATCCGACCGGTCTTCTCGTTGGTCTCGCGCACCGCGTGGCTGCCGCAGATGGGGCAGCGCTCGGGAAACCTGAAGGGTTTGGCGCCCTTCGGCCGCTTGTCGAGCACGACGCCGGTGATCTGCGGGATCACGTCACCTGCACGTTGCAGGACGACGGTGTCGCCGATGCGCACGTCCTTGCGCTTGATCTCGTCCTCGTTGTGCAGCGTCGCATTGGAGACGACGACGCCGCCGACCGTCACCGGCTCAAGCTTGGCAACGGGCGTGAGGGCGCCGGTGCGCCCGACCTGGATGTCGATGTCCTTGAGGATCGTCATCGCCTGCTGGGCCGGGAACTTGTGCGCAATGGCCCAACGCGGCGAGCGTGAGACGAAGCCCAAGCGCTCCTGCAGGACGAGCCGGTTCACCTTGTAGACGACGCCGTCGATGTCATAGCTGAGAGACGCGCGCTCGCGCGCCATCTTGTTGTAGTAGGCGATGAGCGCGTCCGCGCCTTCGCACACGCGCGCGAGCGGATTGACGGGGAGCCCCCACTTGGCGAAGGCCGCGTCGACGCCCGACTGCGTATCGGCCGGCAGCGCGGACGCCTCGCCCCAGGCGTAGGCGAAGAAGCGCAGCGGCCGCGAGGCCGTGATCTCGGAATCGAGCTGGCGCAACGAGCCGGCGGCGGCGTTGCGAGGGTTGGCGAACACTTTGCCCCCCGAGGCGGCCTGCTCCGCGTTGAGGCGCGCGAAGTCCTTGTGCCCCATGTAGATTTCGCCGCGCACGTCGATCACCTCGGGCACGTTGCGGCCCTTGAGCTGACGCGGGATCTCGCCGATGGTCATGACGTTGCGCGTCACGTTCTCGCCCTCCGAGCCGTCGCCCCGTGTTGCCGCCTCGACGAGACGCCCCTCCTGGTAGCGGATGGAGATCGAGAGCCCGTCGATTTTCGGCTCGGCCGTGAAGGCGAGCTTCTCCTCGCTCAAGCCTAGGAACCGGCTCACGCGGTCGACGAACTTTACGACGTCCTCGTCATCGAACGCGTTGGAGAGCGACAGCATCGGCACGCGGTGGCGCACCTTGCCGAAGCCGTCGGCCGGCGCGGCCCCGATGCGCCGCGAGGGACTGTCGGGGCGCACGAGCTTGGGAAAGCGCGCCTCGATCGCCTCGTTGCGCAGACGCAGCGCGTCGTAGTCGGCGTCCGAAATTTCAGGCGCGTCCTGCAGATAGTAGAGCTCGTCGTGGTGGCGGATGAGCGCGGCGAGTCGCTTCAGCTCCTCCTTGGCCTCGGCCTGGCTCAGATCGGAGACGGCGACGGCGCTCGCGTCCTTCTTCTTCATTGGCGCATTCCGGTTGTCGCCTCACCCATAGCGGAAGCCGACCGGCACGAAAACTGCCAGGATCGCCGTCCGGAATTGCGCAAGAACGCGCGAGCTACGAGGAAAGCAACCTACGACGCCGGTCCGCCGAGCGTGGAGGGCGGCGGCGGCCCGACGGGGGCCCACGGGTCCGGCTTCTTCTGCTCCGGCGTGGGCGGGACGGCAGCGGGGGCCGGCTCAGGCTGCTTGGGCGCCGCGGGCGCGGCAGCGGCCGGCTGCACTTTCGGGCTCGAGCTGAAGATATTGGCGAGCCAAGAGCCACTGCTGGTGGCCGGCTGCAGGCCCTGCTTCTGCAACAGCGCGTAGGATTCCTTGTACCAGCTCGAGTTGGGGAAGTTGTGCCCCAGCACGGCGGCAGCGTTCTGCGCTTCCGGCACGATGCCGAGCGCCATGTACGCAGCGGTCAGGCGGTAGAGCGCCTCCTCGACGTGCGCCGTCGTCTGGTAGTCGGTGACGACCGTCTTGAAGCGATTGATCGCCGCCACCGGATTGTTGTGCTGCATGTAGTAGCGCCCGACGTTCATCTCCTGGGCGGCGAGCGTGTCCTGACACAGGCGGATGCGGTTGTCGGCGTTCTGGGCGTACTGGCTGTCGGGGTAGCGCGTCTTCAAGGTCTTGAGCTCGGCCAGCGCCTTGCGCGTTGCCTCCTGGTCGCGGTCGGGCTGCCCCATCTGGTCGAAATAGGCGGATGCGATGATGAAGTGCGCGAATGGGGCTTCCTTGGTGCCGGGGTGCAGCGTCGTGTAGCGCTCGGCCGAGGCGATCGCCTCCGGCAGCTTGCCGTCCTTGTAGTAGGCGTAGGCCGCCATCACGATGGCGCGGCGCGCTTCCGGCGAATACGGGTGCTCGCGGTCGACGTCCTCGAATTTCTTCGCCGCGTCCTCGAACTTGCCCTTGGTCATGAGGGCATCGGCGTCGCCGTACATCTTGGATGGTGGATCGGGGTTCAGCGCCTTGGCTGCGTCACCGCTCGAGGCGCAGCCCGCCAACGCCGCAATGCAGGCGGCGGACGCAAGCGCTTTCAGAGCCTGCCGCGCGCTCAAATTTTTCCGTGTCCCCTCGCGCCGCATGAGCCTGCCTTCTTCTCGGTGCCGTTGGCTCACCGTACCCACCCCTCGTGCGATCCCGCACGTCCCCGTGCGCCACCCCTAGCACACGGACCGAGGGCGGCGAAACCGCCTTCTCGGAGCTGTCCGCACTCTCCCTCTGGCTAGGCGGTGATTATGGTTGTTGTTGGGCTTTTGCCGTGGCCGCATATGCACTTCCCGCGGCCAAAACGGAACGCAGCCCGCTCGAGGAGAGCCGGGCCGCGCCGTCAAAATCCGATCTGAGAGATTACTCCCCTGCCGCCACCGCAAAGCCGATGTCGACCGGCGCCCGCTCCCGCACGCGCGGAGACTGGACGAGCGTCCACGCCTCGGCGTCGGCGAAGAGCGCCTTCAGCACCAGCGAGTTGAGGCGGTGGCCGCCGCGGACCGAGCGGTAGGCCGCGAGCAGCGGCTTCCCGGCGAGCGCCAGATCGCCGACCGCGTCCAGCATCTTGTGGCGCACGAACTCCTCCGGATGGCGGAGGCCGTCCCGGTTCATGATCTTGTTCTCGCCGATGGCGATGGTGTTGTTGAGGTTGGCGCCGAGCGCAAGGCCGGCTTTCCAGAGGCGCTCCACATCGCTCATGAAACCAAAGGTGCGGGCGCGGCAGATTTCGTTACGGAAGATTCCAGGGCTCATCTCGTAGGAAACGCGCTGACAGCCGATGAGCGGAGTGGAAAAGTCGATCTCGACGTCGAGATGGAAGCCGGCGTGGGGGACGAGCTCGCCCCAGCTCTCGCCTTCCTCGACGCGGATCGGTTTTAGAACCTTGATGTACCGGCGCGGGGCGGAGAGCTCGCGCAGGCCGACCTCGTCGATCAGGTCGACGAAGGGTGCCGCGCTGCCGTCCATGATCGGCACTTCCTTGCTGTCGATCTCGATGATGCAGTTGTCGACCGCAAGACCGCGCAGGGCGGCAAGAAGATGCTCGACAGTGCCGACGGTGATCCCGGTGTCGTCGCCGAGCACCGTGCAAAGCGTCAGGTTCTTGACGTGATCAACGTTGGCAGGAATTTCAGCGGCCACCCGGCCGCGCTTGGTGACAAGAAAACGGAGCCCAGTGTCGGCTGCTGCAGGATGCAGGATAACCGATACTGGCGCTCCGCTGTGGACCCCCGTCCCTGTCACCTCGATCTCGCGCGCAATCGTGGTTTGTCGCGCGCCGATAAATCGATTCGACATATGCGCCGTCCCTCGATGCTTCTTGGCGACGGTCGTCGAGAGAGCCTCGACTACGTCCCACCCCCGGCGATTGTCCGCGTCCCAAACCGCGATCTGCGTTAACTTTCCTGGGCGTCTTTGACGGCTGCGCCCTTGGAAGCGTGGGGATAATCGCGAACAACGTCGTTAACGATGCGAACGATACTCTGAGCCTTACATGTGCGCCAAATCACGGTTTCTTACGATGTGTTACCGAACAAACACGCCCGCAAAACAAGGCTTTTCAGCCATTCGCGAGGCTACTTGCGCAGGCGATTGAACACAATCGGAAGGGGCGCATCTTCGCCGTTCGGGTCGTCCGGGCTCGAATCATTCGCACGGTGCCACCAGCTCTGACCCTCGCCACCGCGATCCGCTTCAAGCGGCTCTCCATCGAACTTGGAGGAAGCCTCCGGCTCGTGCGAGCGCCGCGCGCGATTGATGATGCGTTGTAGCAGCCCGCGGCGCGGCGCTTCCTCCGGCGGGCCTCGCCCGTCCGCGACTCGGGGCGGAGGGGGCGGCGTGGTGCTGGCATGTCCGACCTTGGCGCGATACTCGCGCTGCGCGACTGGCGGGAAGTCGTCGACGTCTGGGATGCGGCGCGCGCCGCGGCGAATGTCGGAGGGTGGCGCCGGCGTAAACTGCTCCGGCCGCGCAGCAGTTGCATCACCCTCATGATCGGGCGAGCGCGCAGCTGGCTGCGGCCATGCCGCCGGCGAGAAACCTTCCTCGATGAGCACGTTGCCGGGCGCGCGCCAAGTCTCGCGATGCGCCTGTGGTAGCGCTGCGCCGTTGGAGGGCGGCACCGCCGGCGGCGTCTGCCGGGCGCTCGTCTCGTGCGCGTGCTCGATCGCTTCCGACAGGCGGCGCTTGATGTCCTCGTCCTCGCCCGCACGGGCGTAGGACGATGCGGGCCGCTCCGGTGCGGCTGCCGCTTGTGACGCGCGTGCGCGCATGTCGGCACGCGACCTTGGGCTGCGCGCAGCCTCGTTCGAAGCGCCTTCGGTCCGCATCATGCCCGAGGCGACGATGGACACGCGCACGCGGTCGCCAAGGATCTCGTCGAACGTGGCGCCTACGATGATGTTGGCCTCGGGATCGACCTCCTGACGCACCCGGCTCGCGGCCTCGTCCACCTCGTAGAGGGTGAGGTTGCGCCCGCCGGTAATCGACAGCAGCAGCCCGCGCGCGCCCTTGAGCGATACGTCGTCGAGCAGCGGGTTGGCGATCGCCTCCTCGGCCGCGATGGTCGCGCGCTGGTCGCCGGAAGCCTCGCCCGTGCCCATGACGGCCGAGCCCATGCCGCTCATGACGGTGCGCACATCCGCAAAGTCGAGGTTGATCAGGCCTTCCTTGATGATGAGATCGACGATGCAGGCGACGCCCGAGTAGAGCACCTGGTCGGCTAGCACGAACGCTTCCGCGAAGGTCGTCTTCTCGTTGGCGATGCGGAATAGATTCTGGTTGGGAATGACGATGAGGGTGTCGACGTGCTTGCGCACCTCGGCGATGCCGACCTCGGCGATGCGCATGCGCCGCGCACCCTCGAAGTGGAACGGCTTCGTCACGATGCCGACGGTCAGGATGCCGAGCTCCTTGGCCACGCGCGCAATGACGCCCGCCGCGCCAGTGCCGGTGCCGCCGCCCATGCCGGCGGCGATGAAGACCATGTGCGAGCCGGCGATGTGCGAGCGGATGTCGTCGATCGCCTCTTCCGCCGCCGCCTCGCCGATCTCGGGGCGCGAGCCGGCGCCGAGCCCTTCGGTGAGGTTGACGCCGAGCTGCAGGCGGTGCTCGGCGCTCGAGGCGGCAAGCGCCTGCGCGTCCGTGTTGGCGACGACGAAGTCGACGCCTTCCAGGCCCGCAGCGATCATGTTGTTGATGGCGTTACAGCCCGCGCCGCCGACACCGAGCACGGTGATGCGCGGCTTCAAATCCGTGAGCTTGGGAAGCTGCAGCTTGATGCTCATCGTGCCCGCGCGCTCCCATCAGCCGCTCGACCGAGCCCTTCAGGCATTCGCCTCTCCCGCTCATGGCGCCGGGCCGATGCGCCTTTCATTTCTCGAGGCTCGATCAACCGAACCCGGCCTTCAGCCATTGCCCGACGCGTCCGAAATAACCCGCTCCCTCGGCGCCCCCGTACGCTGCCGTCTGCTCGCCTCCGGCCGCGGCTACGGCGAGAAGGCCCGCTACTGTCGAGAACGCCGGACTGGTCACGCCCTGCGGCAACCCGCCAACCTGGTGGGGCTTGGCGACCCGCACCGGGCGGCCAAGCGTGTTGGCGGCAAACTCCCCGAGCCCTACGAGCCCGCTGGTACCTCCGGTGAGCACCACGCGCTCCCCGGCCGAGGCACTCACTCCCGCCTGCTCCATCCGCTCGCGCACGAGCCCTAAGATGTCGGCGACCCGCGGGCGGATGATGGCGGCCAACTGCGCCTTCGTCGCACGGCCGCGAGCGCCTTCCTCCTCGCCCGCGAGCTCAAAGGAAAAGGCCTCATGCTCGTCCGACTGAGCGGGGATCATTGTGCCATACAACGTCTTGATTCGCTCGGCCTCCGCAAGCGGCATCTGCAACGCGTGGGCGATGTCGTGGGTGATGTGGTGCCCGCCCATGGGGACCGTCGCCGCGTGGATGAAGTGACCCTCGAGGAACGCCGCGACGTTGGCCGTACCGCCGCCGATGTCGATGCAGGTGACGCCGAGGCGCCGCTCCTCCTCGCTGGTGGCGGCAACAGCGCTCGCGTAGGGCGCCGCGACGAGCGCGCGCGCCGAAAGATAACAGCGGTCGACGACCAGCAAGAGGTTGCGGACCGGCCCCTCGTCCGCGGAGACGGTGTGCAAGTCGGCGGAAATCTTCGCCGCCGCCATTCCGCGCGGATCGCTGCTGCCGGCGACGCCGTCGAGACGGAAGCCGATGCGATTGAGATGGATGAGCGTGCGCCCATCGCGCTCGGCATAGGCGCGCGCAGCACCCATCAGCCGGTCGATGTCCTCGGAGCGCACGATGCCCCCCTCGATGTCGGCGGTAGCCGTGAAGTTCGACGACTGCAGCCGCCCGCACGAGACCGATACGAACACCTCCTCCAAGGTGACGTGGGCCATGCGCTCGGCTTGCGCGATGGTTGCGCGGATTGCGGCCTCGGCCTCGGCGAGATCGGTGATGACCCCGGCCTTGAGGCCCTTCGCCCGCATGTGCCCGACGCCCAGCACCTTGGCGCGCGCGGTCGGCTGCCCCTCGCCCGGCTCGATGGCGGCGATGAGGCAGGCGATCTTGCTCGTGCCGATGTCGAGCAGGCCAACGATCGCGGCGTGCCTGCTTTCGGTTCGTTCGCGGTTCAGCATCGTCAACTCCCAAACCTTCAGCTCTGCGTGTTGGATGCGGTCTGCGCCCGGGCCTCGGGGCCCGCGGGACGCACCGTGATGCGGCCCCTGGTGCGCAGATCGATGATGAGATCGCGGCCATTGAGCAGCTTGCCGAGGTCCGCGGCGGACGACAGAGCGGCCAACGCGATCGCCTCGCGGTCGGCGCCGAGCTCTATCCTGACGCCGTTCTTGAAGTGCAGCGACCAGCGCCGCTCGCCCATGCGCTCGGCGAGCTCGAAGCGCGCGGCGATCGCCGGGTAGCGCGCGAGCAGCTCGAGCAGCGCCTGCGCGTGCTCGGGTGCCCCCTCACCGGCAACGCGCGGAAGCTTTACGGCGGTTCCGGGCTTCAAGGCCGAAAGCACGCGGCCGGTGGAATCGATGAGGATCTCACGTCCTTCATGCAGCCACAGCGCGGTAGGCTTGCGCTCGGTGACGCGCACCTCGAGTGCGCCGGGGATCTCTCTGGTGATGCTTGCCGTTTCGATCCACGGCAGCGCCTCGATGCGCTCGCGCGCGGCATTGCTGTGGAAGGTCAGGAGCGAGCGCGCGTTGGCGAGATCGAGAGCGTCGAAGATGTCGGAGTCCGGCGTGAAGCGCTGCCCGCTCAAGGCGACCTGATCAAGCCGCAGCCCGGTCCAGAACAGCACCTGATCGGCGTCCGGCAGCAGCGACATAGCCGCGCGCGTCTCGCGGCCGGCATCCGTCAGCAGCGAGAAGGCGAGCGCCCCGGACAGGGCGGCGAAGACCGCGAGACCGAGTTTGCGGCCGTAGGCGCGCCGGCGCTGCAGGCGGCGGGTAAGGGGCGAGGGAGGAAGCGGCCCTGACTGAGAGGCCGGTTGGCTGTTTTGGAGGTCGGTCGGGAGGGCCTGAGGGGTGCCGGGCGCCGGTGCGTGTTGCACCCGCCACGAGGATTCAGCAACGCCCCCTACCTGTTGCAACTCGCGTCCTCGACCAAAAAGCGCACGAGCTCGCCGAAGGACCAGCCCGCATGTTGAGCCAGCTCGGGGACCAAAGAGGTTTCCGTCATCCCCGGCTGGGTATTGACCTCGAGACAGATCAGCTCGCCCGCCCCGTCGGCCCTGTCGTCGTAGCGAAAGTCGGCCCGCGCCGCGCCACGACAGCCGAGCGCCCGGCAGGCAGCCAACGTGTATTTCCGGACCAATTGGTAAACATCGGGTGAAATTTCGGCCGGGAGCACGTGCTTGGAGCCGCCGGGGGCGTACTTGGCCTCGTAGTCGTAGAAGGCGAG